>JAYVBW010000347.1:0-1776 GCA_043750255.1 Pirellula sp. | reverse complement strand
AGGCGCTGGCTGCGTTAAATTAGGTAACGGTTTTAGAACGCGGCGAGAGCCTGCGGCTACAGTTACGGACAAGGTATATGCCATTGGAAGCCCCCGCTTTCAAGGGCTTCGTTTTGTAAACACGATGCGGCTTTTCTTTGATTATGAAGACAAGTCGCAATTTTTTTTAGCGTATTAGGACACAGGAGTGTGCACAATGAGCGACTATGTACCGATGACCCGGGACGGGTATAACCGTATCAAAGCGGAGGTGGAACGGCTGGAAAACGAAGAAATGCCTAGAATCTCTGAGAAGATCGCTGAAGCCAGAGCCGAAGGGGACCTCAAGGAAAATGCTGAGTACCACGCTCAACGGGAAAACCAAGGGATGGTGCAGTCCAAAATCAACGCGCTCAAAACCAAACTCAGCAACGCGCATATTATCGATACCTCTACGCTTCCCAAGGACCAGGTTGGTTTCGGTGCTACGGTCAAAGTCAAAGATCCCTGGGGCGACGAGGAAGAATACACGCTCGTTGGAGCAGGCGACGAAGACTACGAAGTTGGCCGAATCCTATCCAGCAGTCCATTTGGTATGGCACTTGTGGGAAAAAAAATTGGAGACAAAGTGGAGATTCAAGCACCGCGTGGCAACCTCAAGTTCGAGGTTCTATCGATCGAGTTTAAAAATTAATGGCAAATGAATCTAAGGACGCTCGCGGTTCAGGCGGGGCACAAAAGGATGTGTCGCTCGGGCCAGCGTGCTTGATCTTCGTTGTCATTGGCGCGGTTTGCCTAAGCGTTGGAATGATCGCTATGGCAGCAATGATTTCAGGAAGCCAGGGCAGACGAGCAGCGTATTCGGTAAGGGAACAAATCGTTCCCTGGGTCGAGCAGTCGTCCCTGAGCAAGACCGATCGAACAAATATCGTAGAACGACTGACTGAATTGTCCGTCGCAATGGAACGAGAGGAACTCACGACAAGACAATTGTCACGTTTGGTACTTCGAATGACTGATAGCCCAGTCTTGCAGTGGGGAGTGGTAGAGAAGTTGAATCAAAAAGCTCAGGCCTCCAACATGACTGAAGCTGAAAAAGAAGAGTTTAGAGGTGCATGCGATCGATGGTTGCGCACTGCATCCGAGGGAAGACTAAACCTTCAAGATATGGAGTTCGCAGTTCAAAATGTGGCGACCAAGGACCAACGATCGGGGCGACTCACGATAAGAGACGATGCGAACGAAGAGCGTTTACGGGAATTTCAGCGGAGAATTACAGCTATCTCGGACAAATATTCGATGACAAATGAAGCGTTTAACAAAAGCGTTTCGCAAGTTTTTCTCAATCTAATCGATGACGCATTGGCAAAGAAAGACTAGTGGTGCGGCACGGATTATTCATTAGCCGCAGGGCGCTAGCCCACGGTTGTCGTTGCGACCATAACCGTGGCTAGCGCCCTTCGGCTGATCAATAAATACCCTGTGAATAATCCGGGCTAGCGCCCAATTCCGCTGACTTTCCTAAAATTAAGCCGCTATCGATTGATTTCGTTGATTACGGCAAGTACATCGAGTGGGTCTATGAGGCCGTTGCGATTGACATCAACAAATGGCAGACCACGGTCGAAGTTCGGATTGAGCGCCCGAACACCTTTGAAATTGAGCTCATTGATGATTATAAGCACGTCGAGGGGGTCTGGACCTCCACTGCCATTGACGTCGAACGGATTGATGGGATTTGTCCAGTAGGCTGGATCGTTGTCGGTAATAACTATGTCTACCGCAGTAGCTATAACG
>JAYVBW010000346.1:0-4983 GCA_043750255.1 Pirellula sp. | reverse complement strand
CGCTGTCAATCGAGCGCGAATCGTGTGCAACTCCAGTTCTGAAATCTGTCCCTTCAATCCTAACAACAATCGACCGTTGATCGAAGTCGGATCGTAGACGCCATCGCGGTCAGCGATCAGACAGTCGTGAAGCCCACAAAGATCGAGCAGTTGATACCAGTGTGAACAGTTGCGAGCCAGTCGCGTGGCATCGAACGCCAGTAAGATACCGACCTTTCCAAGTGCGATGCGCGCAACGAGTTTCTGATAACCTTCTCTTCCTTCGATACTCGCACCGCTTCGTCCGAGGTCGTCGTCAATGACATGGATGTCATGCTCCTGCCAACCCAGTGAACCAGCTCGATCACGCAGCGCGTACTGCATTCGCTGGCTTTCTTTGTTGGTCACGACTTGGTTCGGACTGGACTGCCGAACATAGATCTCGGCACTGCGACTCAGGTGACGCGGTTGGACTAATTCGGAAGTGTTCATCGATGATCTCCTTAACAGTTTGACGGACTTGGTTTACGACTTCTTGTCGCTCTTTTTCTTCGAGCTGCGACCAGACTTGGTCGGCTCGTTGGGACTCTGAGACGGGCACAATGCGTACTCCTTGACGAGGCTAAGAAACTCCTGCGCAGACGGCCCACAGAGTTTGGCTTTCGGAGCATCGTCGACCAAGGTCGAAAGGCTCGTCGCTCGCAACGGCACCCTCAAAACGATGCCGTCCTCACGACGCACAAAGACATGTGCAATTTCTTGTTCGACCCGAGAAATGGATTCAATGCGAAACCGCTTTCCATACAACGGCTCACGCGGATCGGTCACCTCGACGAAATCATTGCTAGCATCACCCGGGTTGTGGAAGCGGGTATCAACAAATCGTGCCGTTCGATACGATTCCCAAAGAACGCCTGCTTGACTTAGTGAAGCAGAAAGTCTCGGATAGTGCTGTGTTAGCTTTAGTCAAGAATATCTTGACCAAGAAATCACGTTTGAGCTGTCGACGTGGACGACGGGAACAGGAGTGCCCCAAGGGGCGGTTCTATCTCCTTTGTTGTCCAACATTTACCTCAACCCAATGGATCACCTCAAGTCAGCCAAAGGCTTTCAAATGGTGCGTTATGCTGATGACTTTGTCAGTCTGTGTCGCACGCAAGAAGAGGCCGAGGCCGCCTTGGCGGAAATCCGAACTTGGGTTGAGTCAGCCGGACTGAGCTTGCACCCAGATAAAACGCACATAGTTGATTCTCGGGAGAAGAGTTTTGGATTTCTTAGCTATTCGTTTCGAGGGCGATTTCGATTTCCCCGAGCGAAGAGTTATGAGAAAATCGTCGCCCGAATCCGCGAGCTAACACCTCGCAAATCGGGAGACTCCATGGCTTGTATCGTGTCGAGAATTAACAGTACACTCCGAGGATGGTTTAATTACTTTCGTCACTGTTTCTGGAATATCTTTGGGGATTTCGATGCGATGGTCCGGCGGCGACTTCGCCGCATGCTCCTGAAGCGAAATCGTAAGAATCCGAAGCGGTTCAGCAGAACCATCCGTTGGCCAAATTCCTACTTTACGGATCTGGGGCTATACAGCCTGAATGAAGCCCATGTTCGTTTCGTTCAATCCACAAGAACCTACTAACCGGAGAGCCGTATGCGGGAAAACCGCCCGTACGGTTCGGAGGGAGGGGAGCCGCAACTCAATGCGGCTTTCCTACCCCTATCTTATTTTCCGTACGATGCTTACTGATTCCATGCTGCGTAGTAGCAGCAGCTCGCGATACCAACGTTGAACGAAGAACCCGACTGCAATGTAGGGTCGGTTGCCATTCCAAAGTCATCGCAAGCCCAATTACTACGCAAAATGATTTGCGAGTTGCCATCCGCAGCTATTCGCTGTCGCAACTATCGCTGCTGTAAAAACCACGGGACAATGACCCCGTCAGTTCGATGGAACTGTACAATCTCAATGACGACTCACGGGAACACGATAATTTTGCGATTTCCACCTCGCTTTGAGTACCACTGATGAAACTCCTCCTATTTATTTCGCTGTTGCTAATTTCCTTCGTCAGTGCAAACGCAGCGTTGCGTGCCGCTGAGCCTAAGTTGGTGACTGAAGCCAAACGGCCGAATATTTTGTTCTTGTTTGCCGATGACTGGGGGCGATATGCAAGTATCTACTCGGAGGTCAACGGGAAAGGTGGCATCAATGATGTGGTTCGCACACCCAACTTTGATAAATTTGCAAAACAGGGCGTCTTGTTTCGCCATGCACACGTTAACGCCCCATCGTGTACTCCATGTCGCAGCTCATTACTGTCAGGTCAATACTTTTGGCGCACAGGCCGTGGCGCAATCCTGCAAGGTGCGGTGTGGGACGAGTCCATTCCATCGTACCCATTGCTGTTACGCGATGCTGGATATCATATCGGCAAGACTTATAAAGTTTGGAGTCCCGGCACCCCAGTTGACGCACCTTATGGCGGCCAGAAATATTCTTTTCAAAAGGCCGGAGGACGTTTTAACCAATTCTCGGAAAACGTTACACACTTGATCGCAAGCGGCAAGGCTCGCGGCGATTCCAAAGAAGAACTTTATGGCGAGATACGCAGCAATTTCGCGGACTTCTTAGCTGCTCGCGGAACAGGTAAGCCGTTTTGCTATTGGTTCGGCCCAACGAATGTCCACCGCCCTTGGACGAAAGGAAGCGGAAAAAAGCTTTGGAATATCGATCCCGATACGCTTCAAGGCAAGATGCCACCGTACTTGCCAGATGTGCCTGAAGTGCGAGAGGATTTAGCAGACTACTTCGGTGAAATCGCGGCATGGGATGCTGGCATTGGCGTTATACTGGCCGAATTAGACAAAACCGGCGAGCGGGAAAATACACTCATCGTTATCAGCGGCGATCATGGCGCACCTGGTTTCCCGCACGGCAAGTGCAATCTATACGGATTTGGAACGGGCGTTTCATTGGCGATCAGTGGACCTGGAGTCGTCGGTGGCCGAGTTGTCGATGACTTTGTGAATCTACCTGACCTCGCGCCGACTTTTCTTGAAGCTGCTAACATAACAAGGCCCGACGTCATGACTGGACGCAGTTTGTGGCCTGTGCTCAAGTCAATTAAATCGGGACTTGTCGATGAGACTCGAACTTGGGTGGTAACAGGACGAGAGCGCCATGTTGAGAACGCCCGCGCCGACTACAGCCCCTATCCGCAACGCGCTATTCACACTGCGGACAATCTTTTAATTATCAACTTCCGACCCGACCGCTGGCCGCTCGGCGATCCCTACCGATTGGATGGGGACAACCAGGCAACGGTGGACGAGATTACCAAAACGACTCGCACTACGTATGCCGATGACGACGCTGGTCCGACCAAGGGGTGGCTGGTTGGCGAGCGGAATTCGCAAAAATGGAAATCACATTACGAATGGGTTTACGGTAAACGTCCGAAGTATGAACTGTACGACCTAAAGAAGGACCCTCATGAGACCAAGAATGTGGCGGATGATCCAGCATACGCTTCAGTCAAAGCCGATCTCGAAAAGCGTTTGATGGGAGTATTGAGCAGCACCGGCGATCCGCGTCTCATCGATGACGGCAAGTTCTTCGAATCGCCACCGATGTCAGGACCAATAGCTGACGAAGCAAACTCTCGACGGGCGAAGCCGAGCACACAACCCAACGTCGAAGGCGACAACGGAAAAACAAAGGCCAAAACCAAGTAATCCCTATTAGTTTGACTTCAACTGATGAACGATAAGCTGGTCATTTGCTAAGTGTTGCTGAGCTAACTCTACCAGATGGTGATGGTGCGTGAAAAAGATGACCTGTGTTTTGGTCGAAAGCTCGACGAGTCGCTCGAGCGTTGCTAGTGCCCTATGGTTGTCAAAGTTGAGTAAGATATCGTCTACGATGAATGGGATAGGCTCATGCCGCTGTAACCAGGACTCTAAACTGGCCAATCGCAGTGCCAAGTAAAGCTGGTCGCACGTTCCATCACTCATGTGCGTCACATGGACCGAGTCGCCCGAAATCGCACGTATTCCTACTAAGATCGCGTTGCCTTGATCGTCTAAATCAGCTCGCAATCCAGAGAATGCTCCACAAGTCATCGCTCGAAAATGCGACGCTGCGGACAATAGCACCGGATCTTGATTCTTTTCGCGATAGCGTTCAACACCTGCTGCCAATACCACCGCACAAGTCCGCAATACCGCCAACTCACGAAACTGATCCTCGATGGTGGCTGCAATACACTCACATTCGGTCGCGAGAGTGCCGACTTCATCGTTTTTATTTAGGGCATCCAAAGCGTTCGCTTCTCGTTCGATCCCCTTTACAGCGTCATCGCGAGATTCTCGCAACTGACTGATATCCAGTTCCAACTGCTCAATGCGAGGCACGATTGAATCGGGGTTCTCCGCTTCGATTTCCACCTCAACGATAAATTCCCCTAAACTTTTATTGCCAGCATTTTTGAAAATTTGATCTTCAAGTATTTCGACCTTTCCCATTAAAACTCGGCGCTGCCGCGACAACTCAGCGGCCTGTTGCAAATCCTCGTGCTTACTACAGCCTGCAAGTCGGCATAACTCGCCAACTTGATCCGAAACCGCAAGATGAGCCTCCGCCGCAGCTCGAAGTTCCGTTGCGGCGGATTCTCGCTGCTGCACTAATCGCTTGCGAATTTCATCGTTGGTTCGCGCTGATTCAAGCTGGTTTGTTAATCTTAGAATCAACTCTTCGATTGGCAACGATGTCAACTCGGGTGTTGCCTCTAAAGCGATCTGGCGAACGTCCGCGACAAACTGCTTGGCATCCCGATCGATTCCCAGATTACGTTTTCGAAACCCGTCCGCATCATGCAATTTCTGGAATAAATCCGTGATGTGGTTTAGCACTTCGTTTGCTTGATCGGCCAAGGCGCTGGGTTCAAGGCCGATTCGCAGCATTTCCGTGGCCCATTCCGATCTCCATGCATCCAATGCCGTTTT
>JAYVBW010000345.1:0-1748 GCA_043750255.1 Pirellula sp. | reverse complement strand
CCGAATCACACGAACTTCCTTTCCTGCATCTATTGGGCCGCTTTCACTGAACGCCTCGTAAGTCTCATTTCCAATCTGAACTAAGCCACTAGGGATCATCTCACCCATCGCAATTCCCTCGGCACCGATAAGCGAATTTGCGTCCTTTGATTTTGCTGCGTCGGACCAAACGAACTCGCCTGCCGGTTCTGGCGGACTAGTCATGCGACGCCCAATCGGAGTTCTAGGCCATATCTCAAGAAAGGCCCACATCATCAATGGGGCTGCCCCAAGCGTTGCAATCAACATCCAAACGCCTGTATTGAAGCTATGCCGAAACGCCACCAAGATCGCTGCAAATGCAAAACAGGCTGTCACACCAATCAAAACGCCACCACTTGGGATCATTAAATCGATTGCAAAGATCACCATTGCGGCGATGAACAAAAGGACTGCAATCGCTAGTAGTGACAAATCCAAGACCTCTCGAATGGTATGCCTGAGCCGCAGGCGCTAGCCGCGTTAGTAATCACAAAAGTTTATTAACGCGGCTAGCGCCCGCAGCTCAACCAATCGCACACACTACTTCAAAATCATGTCCTCTACGGTCTTGCCACCTGGAATCATCGGCAAGACATGCTCTTGGAATGGAACTTCCACGTCCAATACAAACGGCCCTGGGTGGCTGATCATCTCTTGCAAGGCCGCTTCCAAATCTTTTTTCTTGCTAATCGTAGCGGCACCGCAGCCGTAACCTTTGGCTATTTGCACGAAGTTTGGATAACGTTTGGACGCATAGGAGTGAGCAACGGTCGAACCTGCTCCACGAGCCTCCTCGTCGTCGATTGGGCCCAAATAGGTATGAGCCCTGTTGGAGCCTTCGAAACGATCTTCCCACTGAACCACCATGCCGAGGTGTTGATTGTTCAGCAGCAAGACCTTCACGGGCAGCTTTTCGCAAAACAGTGTAGCCAGCTCTTGAATGTTCATTTGGAACGAGCCGTCGCCATCAATGTCGATCACCAAAGCGTCCGGGTGGGCCGCTTGGATTCCCATGGCAGCAGGTAGTCCGAATCCCATCGTTCCCAGTCCGCTGCTGCTCATCCAAGTACGCGGTTTTCGGAACTGAAAGAACTGAGCTGCCCACATTTGATGCTGACCAACTCCGACCGAAACAAAAGTATCGCGGTCCTTGGTCATATTCGACAAAGTTCGAATCGCGTGCTGTTGGAGAATGCCGTCAAACGATTCGTCGTATGCAAATGGATGCTTAGACTTTTGTGCTTTGCAAGTTGCAAGCCAGGCTGAAATGTCGTCTGGTTTCTCAACAATTTTGTTCAGTTCCGTCAACGCATACTTAACGTCGCTTCGAACGGAGATGTGAGCAACTTTGTTCTTGTTCAGTTCCGACGCATCAATGTCGACGTGGATGATCTTTGCGTTCTTTGCAAACGAAGCCTTATTCCCAGTCACTCTGTCATCGAACCGAACGCCCAACGCGATGAGCAGGTCGCAATCTCGAACCGAGTAATTAGCGTAAGCGCTGCCGTGCATGCCAAGCATATCCAGCGACATCGGTCCATCCGCTGGATACAGCCCAAGCCCCATCACAGTCATCGTGATTGGAATGCCTGTCTTCTCAATCAACTCGCGAAGTTCCAGGTATGCCTCGCCGGTTACAACTCCGCCACCGCAGTATAGGACTGGACGCTTGCTATGTTTGATGGCCGCAGCGATTTGTCGGATTTGTTCAGCCTTGGCGTTTGGAT
>JAYVBW010000344.1:0-2005 GCA_043750255.1 Pirellula sp. | reverse complement strand
AGCAGTTTGCCTTCGGCTTTCGGAAGGCGACCTAATATGATTTTGTTGATGCTTTGATCGGGCAGCTCGGCAAGGGCTGTCATTGCTGCCTCCGACAATTCTGTATCCGCTTCGCCTGCAATTCCAAGGAGTGGCGAAACACAGGTTGCGTTACCGACGCGGCCGAGAGCGTTGATCGCTGACAATCGCACCAGTTTGGGGCCGGCTCCAGAGGCCTTGACGATGGCGGGCAACGCAACGGTTTCTTTGCGATCTGCCATAGCTTGAATTACCAATGCAGCTCGATCCGGTGGTGCGAGCGTCAATTCGGCAGCCAAGGCCGTGTCGACCTCGCGTCCGGACAGTTCGCGCGCGGCTTTGAGAGCAACTTGGAAAAGCACTTTTTCAGGACTGTGAAGATTTTCGAGCAATAGCGGGATCCCGTCCTGTTTCCTTGCAAGAATGGCTCCGCGCGTTGCTTCGACAATTCTCTGCATCGGCACCTCTGCTTTGCGAACATCGTCGTAGATTGCGGTTGCAAGCGTCGCGTTGCCTTCTAGGAGTGATCGCTCGGCACAGAGGACACATCCCTCCGCCACGGCCGAACGCACATTCACCGGCGCACTGACGATTGCTTTTCTAAGAATCTGAGTGGCGGCGGTGTTACCGATCCGTCCAAGGGCCACAGCGGCAGCCGACGCAACATCGGCATCTTTGTCCTTTAATCGAATACTCATCGTTTCGACCGCACTTGCATCTCTACGGACACCAATCGAGTTGATCGTGCCTATAAGCAATCTTCCTTGTAAAGATTCACTAGCTTTTCGTAGTGCCTCGTCGACCTTAGGCCCGGGAATCGCTTCCATCGCGATTCTTGCCCAGGAGGCAAGCGAATCGTCTGACAACAACTTGGCCAGTTCCGGAGCGGCATCGGCCGAGCCATAAATAGCCAAACGTTTGCACGCGATGGCTTTGTCGCCGGGAGGTGCGTCTGATTTGAGAACGCCGATTAAGTCGCTCTCTTTCTCCATGGTGATGACTTGGGATAACCCGATTCTACTCGTAGCGAACGCAATCGCTATGTAGGTTGAAAGGAAAAGAAGACCACACTTCAAACTTCTATTCATGATTTTAGTTCCGGTAGTATTTTAAGGTATCGCTGGGGTGGAACAGTCCTGTGGCCTGTCAGTGCACTTCAAAGACAGGCTGGAAGCCTATCCCACCTTGAATTACGACAATAAATTTTTTGGACGAATTATGCTGCCTGCATTCGGGCTGACGCGTGCGGCGCCAGCCACGCTGGTTATCCACTGATTCCCTAGACCCGCCATGGCTCGCGCAACGCTTCGGAGCGCAAACGATTGGCAGGTTCATCGTTGATAAATTCGTTTTTAGCTAAATCGTATTTCACTTGGCGATTTAAGAACAAAGCGATGTTGGCCGCGTGGCATGCGATGTGTGCGTTGCAAGCAGCCTGAGCATTTCCCTTTGTCAGACCTCGTGACTTCACGCAATCGATGAAGTCACGCACATGGAAGGTGGCTGGGTAACCACCAATTTCTTCGACCGTTCTGCCCGCTAGTAGCTCCGGCGAACTCAATACCATTTTGCCGCTGTCGCCGGCCTCAACCCAGCCCGTTTCGCCTTCGAATCGAACGGGGCAAGACCCCAATGGAATCCAGTCTTTTTCACGGAAGATCAACTCGACCCCGTTCTCATAGCGAGCGACCAACTCCCCATTGCTCGGTGCGTTGTATTCGACAGGAGGCGGACAATCGTCGACGGCCCATTGACAAAGGTCAACGCAATGCGACCCCCATTCCAATACACCGCCGCCAACGAGACCACCACCCTTCTCGAAATTAAAACCATCTTTGAGCGTCTTCGTGTTGAATGGACGCCAAGCGGCAGGTCCGAGGTACATGTCCCAGTCAGCTATTTGTTTGTCTGGAGCGATTTCAGCGGGTAACCAACCGCTCATCATGGCTTGCATGCCAGCCGGATGCGCGAACACCTTCTTCATCTT
>JAYVBW010000343.1:0-3931 GCA_043750255.1 Pirellula sp. | reverse complement strand
GTCGACGACCTCTTTAACGGTAGTCAAGAACCGCGAGTTGCTGTTCACTTCCACTCGAACCGTTTGTCCGGTGACCGTCACGATCGGGGCTAATTGGCGTCCAAAATCTCGCGAAACAAATTCGATTCGACTGTTTACACCCGATGAACCAGGGCGTGTAGACAAGAATTCAACTTGTAGCGTGTTGATTCCCGAATTCAAATTCGATGAAACCCGGGCTGCATCAGCACCTTGCAAGGTCAAAATGCTTCCGACAGGTACGGTATCGGCGATAACTGTACTTTCCACTCCACGAAGCCGCTTGACCAATACTTTCGAAGCAACGACGGTGTCCTCGGACATTGCCCGAATCAAATCCGACGCCGTGGTTTTGTTTCCTGGCTGGGTGTTGACCTCGATAGTGATTCGAGTTCCATCGACGCTCAAAATGGGCCAGCTCGCTGGCTTTCCTGGGATGCTCGCAGATCGAGAGGTTTGTGTGAATCGCAACTCCAAACCGTTGCCCTGCTGACCGGGTAATGAAGCGCTAAAGTCAACGACAACCTGTCCGTTGGTCCCCAAATCGGTGCTCAGATAGGCGGTTTCTAAAATTCCATCTGCACCAGCCCGCTTGACCTGGATTCCAGAAAGAGTATTGAAATCCAGCGCAGCGGTATCATCAAAGCGCAGTACGATCTCACGCGGACTGACATTTAAGACGGTCGCGTTCGCGCCAGTGCTCCCCAATGCAATTAAGGAGCCTTCATTTGGCTGAACACCAATGAGCTGCGGGCCCGCAGCCATCAAGTGTCGAGTTTCTAAAGACTCCAAAAGCGATTGACGGACATGAAGCTGTTTACGCTTCCTTCCGCGATCTTTTCGGGGGATGTTGTTGGAAAAGGTACCACTTCCGAAACCGACGGTGGTCATCGACGAACCTCAATCAGGTGCCATAAACAAGGGCCAAAACAATAAGCGACACAAAGGTGGGTCGCAATTCCGAGTCTAATTCAGCTCGCAAGCATTGCAACGAATCAACCGCAGTTACGAACGACTTCCTGGGTTGCAAGTCATTTTAAATCCGTTACTTGCCACTGAGCGGTCGTACAATCATCACGATTGACACAATTGAATGCCTGGCTTGGAGGGGGTTTGCACCTCAAAAGTTCCTCATCTGAACACGATGTGCTACTAATCCCAAAAAACATCCTTAGATCTGGGATTTTGACCACAAAAGTCCTAAGTCACGAAGATAGAGGTACTTTGTGTCTTCGTGACTTTGTGGTTCATTTTTTCGGCACAGCGTCTTTCGGAGATGCCTAGACGAGAATACAAATAAGAATCGCGAAGTGACGTCAGCCTTCGCGTCTCGTCCTCCAGCATTTCGTGCCCTGGAGAGCTCTTTCCTAACTGCAAAATCGCAAAAAAATGTTTCAGTCGCTCCAAGAAGGCCTTCAAGTTGCTTTTCAATCGCTCCGTGGAAAAGGAAAGCTAACCGAATCCAACATGCGCGACGGCTTGGCCATGGTTGAAAAATCCATGGTCGAAGCGGACGTTAATATCGACGTTGTGCGAAAATTCATGTCGGACGTGTCAGCCGAAGCGGTCGGCCAGCGTGTCCTGCTTTCACTTCGGCCCAACGAAGAACTGATCAAAATTGTCTACGAGGAGCTAGTTTCCCTCCTCGGCCCGGTCGACAATTCGATTCCGATGCGACGGGGTGAATTGACAAGCATTATGATGTGCGGGCTTCAAGGAGCTGGAAAAACAACCACTTGCGGCAAATTAGCCCTGATGGTCAAGGAGCAGAAGTTCAAGCCATTTCTAATCGCAGCCGATTTACAGCGTCCAGCAGCCATCGAGCAACTTCATGTCCTCGGAAAGCAACTCGGAATCGACGTTTTTAGCAAAGCCGGTGCAAGCGATCCTGTTGCGGTTTGCCGCGAAGGGTTGGCAGCGGCTAAGGCAGCCGGTGCCGATGTAGCAATCTTCGACACGGCTGGTAGATTGGCCATCGATCAAGAATTGATGGAACAACTCAAGCAAATTGACAAGCAAATCGCACCTCAGCAGGTGTTCTTGGTCGTCGACGGTATGACCGGCCAGGATGCAGTTAACAGCGCAAAAGCGTTCAATGACGCATTGTCTCTCGACGGCGTAATCATGACCAAACTGGACGGCGACGCCCGCGGCGGTGCTTTGCTCAGTGTAAAAGCCGTCACCCAGGTTCCGATCAAATTTATCGGAACCGGCGAACATATGGATGCCCTCGAGCCATTTCGACCCGAAGGAATGGCCAGCCGAATCCTGGAGATGGGCGACATCCTCGAGGTGGCTCGCGAAGCCCATAAACTTATCGATGAAAAGGAACGCAAGCAACTCGAAGAACGGATGTCCAAGGGAATTTTCACCCTGGGCGATTTTCGTGACATGATGCAAAAGCTGCGTAAACCTGGATTGATGACCAAAATGCTGACCCTCATGCCGGGGATGGGCGAACTTTCCAAAATGATGGCCAACGCCGACAGCGACAAGGAAATGAGTCGGATTACCGGTATCGTTGATTCCATGACACCCGAGGAACGCAGAAACCCCAAAGTTATCGACCCCTCTCGTAAAAACCGAATTGCAAAAGGTTGCGGAGTACAACCAAACCAAGTTAGCGACTTGGTAAAGCAGTTTGACATGCTGGCCCCAATGCTTCAAATGGCGACCTCGGGCAGCATGGGTGACAAGATGAAAATGATGCAGCAAATGCAAGGGATGATGTCAAACAACCCAAATAACCCGATGGGCGGCATGAAAGTCAAACAAAGCACTGGCAAACGACTTACCCCAAAGGAGCGAGAAAAGATGCAAAAGGAGCGAGAACGGCTTCTGAGAAAGAAAAAACGAGGCTAGGTTTGCCCTGCAAATTAAAAAATCGATGAAATACGCCTCCACACGCTTTTGAGGAGACGTTATCATTTCCAGCCTCGCAAACTCAATTTTCACGGAGAATTAGCACAGTGTCGGTTCGTATTCGAATGAAGCGTTTGGGCAGAAAAAATCGCCCGTTTTATCGCCTTTGCGCCATTGATCAACGTTGCCCACGCGACGGTCGAGTCTTGGAAGAACTTGGGCATTATGACCCAATGTGCAAAGAAACGGATGCCCGCGCCATCCTCAAGGGCGAGCGCATTGACTACTGGCTCAGTGTCGGTGCTCAACCCAGCGAGAACGTACAGGTACTGATCAAAAAGTACGGTTCAAAAGGGACTCATCTCCAACTTCAATCCGACGCACTAGCTCGTATCGGGCGAAGCGTGAAACAGCCCGTAGCCGTGTCCTAAAGTTGATTGGGATAGTGCGATTCGACATCATCACCCTGTTCCCACCGATTTTCGCGGGATATCTAACCCAGAGCTTGCTTGCGAAAGCGATCGATCGTGGATTGGTTGAAATCCATATCCACGATTTGCGAGAGTGGTCTACCGATCTCAAACACCACAAGATCGATGATCGACCCTACGGCGGTGGTCCGGGAATGCTTATTTGTGTCGCCCCGGTTGTGCACTGTGTGGAAGCAGTTCAGCAAATGGGCGAACAGCCTGGTGTGGTGATCATGATGACGCCGCAGGGAGAACGACTAGATCAACGCCGGGTCGAACATCTAGCGCGTTTCGATCGCATGATTCTTTTGTGCGGACGTTATGAAGGGTTCGACCAACGTGTCATTGATATCTTGAATCCAATCGAACTGAGTGTTGGCGATTACGTGCTCAACGGCGGCGAAGTGGCCTCGATGGTCGTAGTCGATTCGACCGTTCGAATGATCCCCGGTGTTCTCGGAGACGAGAAAAGTAGTTGGGATGATTCGTTTTCGCGAGGCAATCGGTTACTGGAGTTTCCGCAATACACCCGACCACCGGAATTCCGCAGCCATTCTGTTCCAGACGTTTTGCTGAGCGGC
>JAYVBW010000342.1:0-9132 GCA_043750255.1 Pirellula sp. | reverse complement strand
TAAGAATGCGGCTGACGAAAAGCGGAATCACCGCTGAGTAAGGGCTGTCGGGATCTTGACGAGGACCGAACACATTAAAATAGCGAATCCCAACGGTCTCGAGGCCAAAGCTGTGATAGTAGGCTTGGCAGTAGTATTCACCACTTAACTTCGCGACCGCGTACGGGGACAGGGGCATCGGGAGATCTGATTCGCGTTTCGACGAAGTGGGCTGATCACCGTACGCGCTACTACTGGCGGCGTAGACGAATCGTTTGACTCCCGCCTGAACGCTTTGATGCAGCATATTCAAGGTCCCTGTCGCGCAAGCTTGGTGCGTGTCCAGTGGACGTTCCAAAGACAGTGGCACGGAAGCCAACGCAGCTTGGTGAAATACCCTTTCCACGCCAGCGAGAGCTTCGCGGACAGCGATCGAATCGCAAATATCTCCTTCGATGAAGTCGATGCGATCGGAAACTTCTTCTAGGTTAGCTCTTTTGCCGGTAGACAAACTGTCAAGTACACGCACCTTGTGCCCTGCATCCAGCAGTCCGCGAACGATGTGCGAGCCAATGAATCCGGCTCCACCGGTTACTAAGCAACGAACCATAAGTAAACCCTAAATGAATGTACGTTTGAATGGTGCAAAGGATAGTAATCACTTTGTCCAACTTTACGCTGCAATGTCCTGCGCGCTCAATTCTACCGACCAAGCCCCGAGAATCGTCATTCGATTTTTCTGAAGTGACCTTAACGCCTGAATTGTTTCGCGAGAGTTCGAGGGTTTGAGCAATTGGACTACGATGCCGTCGCATAGTCTACCAATTTGCGGCATCCTTGGGAAACACACATCGCCCAAATCGAAGACGATCAGACCGAATTCTTGCTTCCAGCGAGGCAATTCTGCAAGCTGCGCATGCCATGCCTTCATCGCCGCTTTGGTATCGGCAAAGTACGACCAACGAGCTTCACGAACCAAAACATTCCCGACAGAATCATTGGCGTTGAAATCGTGAGGAGGACGAACGGTGATCAGAATTGCATTCCGATCGATCTTGCTACAACAACGAACGACCAAATCGGCGACCACAGAGCGAACTAGCGACGGGTCGGATTCGCCAACCGTCCCGATTCCTAAAACAAACGGCTTTGACCCTTGGATGCGTTTCAGAATTCCATCAATTGGCAAATGAATAATCTGTGACAGTGGCAACGCAGCAATGCTTGTTCCGCTCAGAATTTCTAAACCGGAGGATGACTCGGCAATGGACGTTTGTTCTGCAACGCACGATTGGATTGAATATTCCGGTAACTTTGGCTCAGCTATTGGGGCCGATTCCATGGCTGCGCGATACACTTCTAATTGCGGAAGCCATCCTGAAAGACGCGAGTCATGGTCAGACGAACTCATAAGTTTCTCAGTTTAGTAAACAGTTTGGCATATGGATGTAAAACTGCACGATGGGTGCCACTGTTGGCTTGAGCTACTCCACTTCGAACTGATTCCAGATCATCCTCAATGACAAGTAGATCTCGATCATCGCTCATCGCCGCTAGGGTGGCTACTCGCTCGGAATTCTTTCCATTGGAGTAATTGTGCAATCCCGAAAAGGTGATGATGTCCGTGTGAGCTTGGTGGGCTAACCGAAGATCATCGACTTGACGCTGTTCCTTCGCTTGGTTGAATGCTAATGCGTCATCGATTGCAAATGGGTCAACTGTAGACGTGGGATCCAAGGTCATTGCGCTCATGTTAAGTCCAGAAACCAAGTCTCGCATTTCCTCTTCAATCTGACGTTCTAAGTTCGCAGCTTGTTCCGGCGAGATATTTGAAACAGTCTCGACATGTTCAGTTTCGTGAAAGGGATCGCTGCTTTCAACTACATCTGCATGGACCTGCTCTGCATGGACCTGATCCAGTTGGTAATCTTCATTGAGTGCGAAACTATGCAAAAAAACGTTATGCTGTGCTTGCAATGGACTGGCAAGGAACTCATTCGCTTCTTCAAATGCCAATCGATTCTCATGGATCGGGTTCAGATGTGAATCTCCGAAACTCGATAGGTCGTGATTAAGGTTTCCGTACGACGCACCCGAGTACGCTTGATAGCTATCGGACGATTGGACAGGGATCAGGAATTCCTCGTCAAAATCACCAGCAAAAACGTCGAGTAAATTCTTTTTGGCAACAGGTGATGCTTCTGATACCTCGACGGCATCCTCAAAGTCGGAGTCCGAATACGATGGCTCGCCAGGGGTGGCGGACATACCGATGTGTTCGGACATTTCAGCGTAATCACATGGACTAGCCTCCATGTCGTCGCGAAAGTCATCGTCTAACTGTCCGAATTCGATATTCGAACGCAAAGCCGGAATAGGTTCTGTAGTCGCGTTCGAATCGAGTGGGATTTGGCTCTTTGCAGTTGGACTAGAGTTGGTAGGAAATGGGCTAGAACTGGCTCGCGATAGACTAGGCGATGATTCAGTAGAGCTTTTAACGATCGACTCTGGTTCGCTCCACGGATTGGGAAGTTGTTGGAGCATGCACCAAGCCCGGCCCACCATGGCTGCCGAGATAGGGCGTTCACGATCGTTGCACGCCAGTAACAACGACTGATCTGCGAGTTGGTCAATGAGTCTCGGAATCCCATCCGACCCACGATAAATTGCGTCAAGGGCGTCGCGGGTTATTACCGTCGATCCCTCGACGCCGCTCAACTCGATTTTGTGGATGACATATTGGCCGGTTTCTTGGTTGCTCAGCGGAGTCAAATAGCATCGGGCAGCAAGCCTCTGATTAAGTGAATCCATATTCGGATGCGAAAGGCAATCCTCCAATCGCATTGTGCCGCAGAGCACTAGTCGGACACGCGGAATGCCATTGCGAACCACATTGGTTAGAAGTCGGATCTCATCGAGTAACTTCATCGATAGCGTCTGAGCTTCGTCAATCACCAGGACCAACCCATCGGTGGGATTTTCTGTCGAGGGTTGTAGTCGGCTCATGAGGGAGAGCCGAAGTTCTCCTTCGGTCAGGTCTCGATACGGCATGCGAAGTTCAAACAAAAGGCTCTGTAGCAATGCTCGACGCGTGATGAGCTGCGAGCTTGATAGCATCACCACCTCGAAATTGCGGCGAAAACTGTCTGCGATTCGCAAACAACACATCGTCTTGCCCAATCCCGTCCCACCGAAAATCGCAACTGGGCCTTCGCCTCGTTGGATTGCACGGGTCGTGGTTTGAAAGGTTTGCTCAATGCACGTCGCAGGGAAATAGCGGTCGAGCGTGGATGCAGCGAGGAATGGTCTTTTGACAAATCCAAAGAATGGTTCGTACATCCGTTCGGTTCCGTTATTGAATTGGCCTTAATGAGCTTAGTCGGTAGTCCTCAAATCGGTTGTTCCGCAACGGAAACATTAGGCCTGATCGTTATAATCCTAAAAGATTACCAACTCACTTAAGTCGCTCTACCTTGCCGCCTTTCAGACGAACCAATGCGTCGCACTGCTGAGCGATGTTTTCGTCATGCGTGACCATTACGATGGTCAATCCAGTATCCCGGTTCAAGTCCCTCATCAACTGTAGGATGGATTGTCCAGATTCTTGATCGAGATTCCCTGTCGGTTCGTCCGCCAATAGCAGCTTGGGGTCCGTAACCAAAGCACGCGCGATTGCGGTTCGTTGCATTTCACCTCCTGAGAGCTCGCACGGCTTATGATGTAGCCGATGCGACAGTCCCACCATATCGGTAAGCGCTTTGGCCCGTTGAATAATCGCCGAACGATTTCGGAAATAGGACACGATGCTCTGGCCGATCATAGCTGGCGCGATCACGTTTTCGAGCAATGAGAGCTCTGGCAGCAAATGGTAAAACTGAAAAATCATCCCCAATTTTTCATTGCGAAATGCATCGCGTTTACGAGCTGGCAGATTGTCAGTGCGCTCGCCGTCGAAATGGATTTCGCCGGAGTCTGGTTTATCGAGGGTGCCAAGTAGGTGAAGCAAAGTACTTTTACCCGAGCCGCTTTGTCCAACGATCGCAGTTATCTTGCCTCGTTCTGCACTAAAATCGACCCCCTTGAGCACCGGCACAACCGTTTTGCTGCGTCGGTAAGATTTCGTTACGTCGCGAGCTACCACGATGGAATTGCTGCCAACGCTGTCTGGCAAGTGAGTCTTCGCTAGTTCGCTCTCGATGGAATCCAGTTCGAGCTCAGGCCTGACAACACGATAGGGCGCGGCGGCAGGCAGGGATGGCTTTGTGAGTGTTTTCGCGGGAGTAGTGCTATTCATAACGCAAGGCCTCTACAGGATGCATGCGAGCCGCACGTAGGGATGGCAGAACGCTTGCCATGATCGCGATCAAGACCGCGCCGATGCTGACCCAGACGATAGTAAACGGATGGATGACGGTTGGAATCGAGTCGAAATAGTAGACGGTCGGATCAAAAACTTCACGTCCCGTGAACCATTCGAGGATTCGGGCAATTTCATTGATTTTCCAAACAAAAAGGAGCCCACAAATAACACCGGCTCCTGAACCAACGGAACCGAGCAAGACACCATAACCCAAGAAGATCGAAGCGATACCGCTGCCAGGTGCCCCCAGCGACTTGAGTACGCCGATGTCACGGGTCTTTTCAACTACGATCATAAAGAACGTCGCTAAAATGCCGAAGCCCGCGACCGCAATGATCATAAACAATAGTACGTTCAGAATGGTTGTCTCCATTTGTACGGCTGCCAACAACGGCCCCTGCGTATCTCGCCAGGAGTTGACTTGGACATAGGATTCGGTGGGTGGGAATTCGTCGCGCAATGCATCGCGAGCGGCAGCAAGGTCTGCGCCTTTCTTCAGTTTGACTTGAATCGAGGTAACTGCTCCGACATTGGACATCGGATCGATCATCCCTCGAGCTCGCTGCAACGCTTCGATGGGTACGAACGCAAAGGTCGCATCGTATTCGCTCATTTTGCTTTCATAAAAATCGACGACCGTGAACATTTCATCAATGGCACGTGGCGGTGTGCCCGCGTTTGGAAATGCGACGTTGACGTCATCACCAGGTCGGATAAAGAAATAGTCTTTGACTTTGCCCGCCAAGTCGCGGCCTCGAACACTGCCGATCCCAATGCCCAGAACTATGCCTGTTCTCTGTTCCTTGGATGCATCAAAAACTCTGCCCCCACCTCCACCCGATGGAATGGACGGAATTCGGGGACCGGCGAGCATCGAATCAATTGAGTTCGGTTCGGTTTCCCGTGTGGGCAAAGACTCCGACTGAGAATTCACACCGTAGGAGTCCAAAGCCGAGGTGCCGATACTGTTTTCGCTCAATGGATTCGAAAGCTGGTTTCGCTGCTCTGTCGCAATTTTTTCTTGAAGTTGACGGTATTTTTCTAACTCAGAAAGTCGCTCTTTTTTTAGTTGCTCAACGCGGTTTCGATATTCCCATCCGGCGGGCTGTAGCGCTTCACGTTCAGGCGCATAACCCGATTGCTTTAAGTTGAAGTCTAGTTGAGACTGATTGTCGGGGTGAATGAGGTACTTACTAAAGTCGCTAACGCTAGCATACGTTTTTTGATCAATGCCGATGAGGTTAATCTGCTGTGTGTGTGCTGCACCATTGTGATGAAAGGTCATCATGGCCGGAAGTGTCACGACCGTGGTGACTCCTTCAACCGAATTGTTGAGCCTCGCTCGAATGCGATCGATGTACCAATTTGGTTCCGAGATTCCGTTCGTCCCCCGCGTTTCGACGACTAGATCGCTCAAAATTCCGTGCATGCGATCCTGCATTTGAGAAGTAAAACCGTCCATCACACTGTTTACGACGATTAAGGTCGCAACGCCAAGTGTCACCGAAACGATGGATGCCAAGGCGATCCACCTGGTTTTTAAATAGCGCCAACACAACAACAGCTTGTACATTCCGCATTCCTTTGCTAGCACTGCTCGACACATCTGGGTTTTTGTATGCTCAATTAATCTGGCACCCAAAAACGGTTGTTTCAAGAAAATAGCATCCTTGCCGTCTACGATGCCAGATCAGTCGAAAAACCCTTAGCAACCAAAAAATGGATGAAAATTGGTAGACAGCGGGCCATTAAAAATGGCAAAAAGATCTGCAAGGATGGTGCCTAGGTCCTTTGCATGTTGTGGTTGGGTGTCTCGGATTCACGCCATTTCTGAACACGAACCCGGCTTTTCGTGTAGAATGCACCCCCCTTTGAGTACTGTGAATACCTGCCATTTGAGGGTGACTCTCGTGGCGAAAAAATCACCCCTTTCATTTTATCAGCCGAAGGAGGTGCTTCTTGACGACAAAAATACTTTTCGTTGATGACCATGAAATTGTGCGTTTGGGCCTGAGACAAATGTTAGTCGGGACCGACTTGGAAATTGCGGACGAAGCCTCAACCGCAGAAGAAGGTTTCAACAAGTTTTTAGGTTCCAAATATGATCTTGCGATCTTAGATGTTCGACTGCCCGGCGGAGACGGTTTGCAACTGTTAGGAAAAATCAAAACGCACGCGCCTAACCAACCTGTATTGATATTTTCCGCTTACGATAATCCAACGTATGTCGCAAGGGCAGTAGCACTCGGTGCAAACGGATTTCTTTTGAAGGCAGATTCCCGAGAAAAAATCATTGACGCTATCCAACGCACTTCCAAAGGCGAAAGTATCTGGAGTCGTGAGGAACTGCGGCGAGTCACTGGCTCGCTAGCTACTATGCGAGTGGGGAGCGATTCGGAGATTCCACTAACGCAACGCGAGGGCGAAGTGCTAAAGCAGTTAGCCAATGGGCTAACGAATAAAGAAATCGCCCAATCGCTGGGCATCAGTTACGAAACGGTCAAAGAACATGTTCAGCACATTCTCAGGAAGATAGGCGTGTCAGATAGGACGCAAGCGGCAGTCTGGGCCGTGCGAAAGAACCTGGTTTAAAGCGGCAACTGTCAGATCTTGGATTTACTTGAGGTAGCTATCGTTTCTTCAATGCGGTGTTGGAAACGTGGATCGAAACAAGGTAGACGAATCAAATGTTCGGCCACCGAGGGACGTCGAACATCGTCAGATGCTAATCTACTGTCGTATCGCTAATCTACGACCTTGGCGTCGATCCATTTCATCAAACTGCGAAGCTGGTGGCCAACTTTTTCGATTTGGTGTTGTCGCTCAAGGCGGCGTGATGCTTTAAATGCAGGAGCGCCCGCTTTGTTTTCGAGAATCCATTCACGAGCGAATTGGCCGGTCTGGATTTCCTTGAGAATCTTTTTCATCTCTAGCTTTGTTTCGGCAGTGATGATGCGAGGACCACGTGTGTAGTCACCGAACTCGGCAGTGTTCGAAATGCTGTAACGCATGTAGTTCAATCCTCCTTGATAGAGCAAGTCGACGATAAGTTTGAGTTCATGCATGCACTCAAAATACGCCATCTCAGGCTGATAGCCAGCTTCGACGAGCGTCTCAAAACCTGCCTTGACCAGTTCGCTTACTCCACCGCACAGTACTACTTGCTCACCGAACAAGTCGGTTTCGGTTTCCTCGGCAATGGAGGTTTCAATAACGCCGCCGCGAGTTCCGCCGATTCCCTTTGCGTAGGCGAGACCCAACTTCTTGGTCATTTCGTTGGCGCCAGAACCGAGAGCGATCAGGCATGGAACCCCGCCACCTTTGGTGTATTCACTTCGGACCAAGTGCCCTGGCCCCTTGGGTGCAACCAATAGGGTATCAACGCCTTTGGGTGGTTCGATTTGGCCAAAGTGGATATTGAAGCCGTGTGAACACATCAGTACGTTGCCAGGAACCAAGTTTGGTTTGATGTGCGTTCGGTAAAGATCTCCTTGTACTTCGTCAGGCAACAACAAATTGACAAGGTCAGCCTTCTTGGTTGCTTCATCGATTTCCATAGGTTGGAATCCATGGCTGACAGCTAGATCGTAATTTTTTCCGCCTGGTCGCTGGCCGATAATCACTTTGCATCCGCTGTCTCGCAGGTTCTGGGCTTGAGCGTGCCCTTGTGACCCATAACCCAAGATCGCAATCGTCTTGTCCTTGAGATGGGAAAGGTCTGCGTCGTTGTCGTAATAGATTGTCGCTGCCATGGAATGAATGTTTTTCAGATTGGGGTTGGAAAGGTGAATGTGTGACGAAAAGGCAATCGTGTGGATTACTCGCTGGACTGATCGGTCGCTGACAATACATCGGTCGCTGACAATACATCGAGTCCATTTGGGTTGCTACCTCGAACCATCGCAATTCGGCCGGTGCGTACCAATTCGAGAATGGTATACGGTCGCATTCTTTCGATGAAGGCCTGGATCTTGCTTTCGCGACCGGAGATTTCGATCATCAATTCTTCGGAACCGACATCAACCACTCTGCCACGGAATATGTCAACAAGCTCGCGAATTTCAGTACGGACACTACCGCTCGCAGCACTTATCTTAATTAGCATCAGATCCCGCTCCACATAGTCGCGGGAGCTGATGTCCTGAACCGCCACAACCGTGACGATCTTTTCAAGTTGTTTGCGGACTTGCTCCAAAACGTGATCATCACCCATGACGACAAACGTCATGCGTGAAAGATTTTTGTCTTCGGTTTCTCCGACAGCCAGCGAGTCGATGTTGTAGCCACGCGAGGCAAGCATACCAGAGATATGGGCTAATACGCCTGGAACGTTTTGAACAACAGCGGAAAGTAAGTGCCGCATTGAGTATCTAATCCAGGGGTTATAGATGTGTGAAAATTGAAAGTCGCCACCTTGGTTTTGGCCTGCGAGATTCCCAAGGGTCAAGAATGATAATTCGACAGCGCAATTTCCTCAAGGGTTCGCTTGACGCAGAGACGTTGGATCGTATTTTTTAATACAACACAAGCAGTTCGACTTTGATAAGTGCCAGGCACCTATCGCACCAGGCACCTATCGCAGCGTGCCATCGCGACGCAAGTGAACGAAAATAAGGGTATTCCAGGTGTTTCCCGCTTAAAAGTCACCCGGAATTATAGGGAAACCATGATAACACCGTTAACATGGTTTCCCGTTAAGGCAACCGGCCAATAAAAACGTACCAACGAACCCACTTCTGGGTGGGACAGTCGGTTCACGCGGAAGTTTCTTGATGGCTGCCACGCCTAAAGGT
>JAYVBW010000341.1:0-3494 GCA_043750255.1 Pirellula sp. | reverse complement strand
AAAAGGCGAAGGCTTAGCCCAGAAACTCTCGGTCGCAGACAATTTGACTCTTTCTGCCATCCACCAATACAGTATAGGTGGGCTATTGAGGCTCAATCGTCGACACGTGGCGGTCGAAAAATGGATGACGCGATTGTCTATCAAGGCCCGCAGTCCTGAACAACCCATTGGTCAACTGTCCGGCGGCAACCAACAGAAAGTAGCGATCGCTCGCGTCCTGCACCAAGACGCAGAGGTGTTGCTACTGGATGAACCAACGCGCGGCATTGACGTCGCAACAAAAGCAGAGATTTATCGTCTGATGGGGGAACTGGCCGGAGAAGGTAAGAGTATCATCTTTGTGAGTTCCTACCTACCGGAGTTACTGGCCGTGTGCGATACAGTAGGGGTCATGTCGCGTGGCAAGCTTCGTGAACTACGGCCAGCATGCGAATGGACAGAGAGCGAAGTCCTCTCGGTAGCTATAGCCTTGGACAACGACATCGAACCGGAGACAGAGTTGGCGTGAGTTTTCCATCCATCGAAGTGATTGACAAAAAAGCTGGACTGCGACCAGGTTGGCGATTGTGGATGGAACGGCTGGGACCGATGCTAGCGCTTGTTCTCGTTACGTTGGGGTTTGCGATAGCAGACCAAGTGTGGGGTCAAGGCCGTTTTATCGAAATTCGAAACGCGCGCGTCATTTTAGTGTTTACAGCACCCGTGGCGGTAGCGGCGTTAGGTATGACGCTGATTATCATGACGGGTGGCATTGATTTGTCGGCTGGGACAGCGAGTATGTTATGTGCCACTGTACTTGCATGCACTCTCAACGCCGATCGTCCGGTGGCGATCGCGGTGCTTGCCGCAGTTGGCACTGGAGCTGTTTGTGGATTGTTCAACGGCCTGTTCATTGGCGTCCTTCGAATCCCGCCTTTCATCGTGACGTTAGGTTCGATGACCCTATTTCTTGGGATTGCAAAACACTTAGCAAACAGTTCGACTGTCTTTGTAGATCGCCAGCGAATTCCGGATTGGCTTTCCAAATTCACGTCAACCGCACCTCCGCATTGGTATGGTTGGTTGCCCAATATTCCTAGCGGCGTTTGGTTCGCATTGGCAATTTCCATAGTGGTGGCGATCGTTTTGTCGCTGACTGTTTTTGGAAGGCATGTACTTGCGGTGGGATCGAACGAAGCGACTGCAAGGCTCTGCGGTGTCAACGTGTTTGCTACGAAATTGGTTGTTTATGCTTTGGCTGGAGTTTTGTTTGGCATCGCGGGTCTTTACTCGTTTTCTTTGCTGCGAATGGCCAACCCTGGTGAGGGCATCGGCAAAGAATTGAAGTTTATCGCAGCGGTAGTTATTGGCGGTGGCAGCTTGAGCGGCGGACGCGGCTCCGTGCTCGGGACGCTCTCGGGCGCGTTGATAATGGGTGTGATTTCGAGTGGCTGCGATCAATTGGGGGTCGTCAATGCAACACAGGATATCATGATCGGTGTCATTATCATCGCAGCAGTGTCGATAGATCAGTTTCGCATTCGCAGACAAGAGTAAAGCGTCGACTATACTACCGGATTAGGTGGCTGCGACTCGTTTAACCCGCGCAGCGGTGGGCACTGGGTATGAGGCTGTACTACCTATTCCAGCGGCTGCGCCGGTTAAACAAGTCGCAGCGGTGGGCATTGGGTATGAGGCTGTACTACCTATTCCAGCGGCTGCGCCGGTTAAACATGACAACACTGAAGGAAACCACACGATGCAATCCAACAACCTAACTAATGATCGACCTTTGGTCAGTTTGGACGAATGGGAGGACGATTTGCTCCGGCGTTATCCAGAACCGACCGGTGATGCCGCAGCATCGTTCCGCAATTATGCGGCCGAAGCGAGGCCGAGCGTTAAAGAGTTCTATCGGTTGAATCATCAATACCAAACTCTCGACTTCGTAAAACGCAAACGCGAGCAGTATCTGTCGCTCAACAAGCGTCGCATGAGCATTTGGGATGCGATGGAGTACCTAAACACGTTAGTCGATGATAGCGATCCCGATATTGATTTGCCACAGATTGAGCATTTGTTGCAGACTGCAGAAGCGATCCGCAAGGCGGGCCGGCCACGCTGGTATATTCTGACCGGGCTCATTCACGATCTGGGCAAGATTCTATGCTTGTGGGATGAACCGCAGTGGGCAGTCGTCGGCGATACTTTCCCTGTGGGCTGTCGTTACTCCGAAAAAATCGTCTTTTACGAAGCATTTGCAGCGAACGAGGATTTTCATAACGCTCGGTATCAGACCGAGTTGGGTATCTACGAATCGGGCGGTGGCCTTGATCAAGTCATGCTGTCTTGGGGGCACGACGAGTATCTGTACCACGTGGTTAAGGATTACTTGCCGCTGCCTGGGCTATACATGATTCGCTACCACTCTTGCTATCCGATTCACCGCGAGCAAGGGTATCAAGCGTTGCTGAATGATCGCGATCGCGAGATGTTTGCCTGGGTGAATGATTTCAATCAGTACGATCTGTATACAAAACGGGATGAACGCATGGATGTCGCCACATTAAGGCCCTACTACGAAGCGTTGATTGCAGAGTATTTTCCGCGTCAAATCGATTGGTAGTCGCCAAAGTGGTTGGTCTCGCGCTGACGTTGAACCGATCGATGCCCGCACAAATCGGCTGTTTTCGGTAAGATGCGCGTCCAAGGTTTTTGTTTCCTTTGAATGCGTTGAGATAAGCAACATGACTGAATTCGACCAATCAGCTACTAATTTTCAAGCGCCGACGCCGAGCACACCGCGAATTTCAACGCTGCGTAGGTTTCTACGGCGGATTGTCTTCGGCATCTTGTTTGCGCTGCCGATCCTCTTGACGGTTTTCGTCGTTTATCAAATTTATTTTATCTTGAATTCGTGGGTCATCGATCCGGTAGCATCATGGATCGTTCCTAGAATCGTTCCGAAAGGTTTTAACGATCCTTACTGGTCAGCGGTTGAAAACTATGTGACAAAGCCGATTTCACTTCTTACCGTATTGTTATTTTTTTACATTCTAGGCTATGCATTTCAATCGCGATTGAGCCAATGGGTGGACTGGGGCTTTAGTTATATTCCAGGCATATCGGTTTTGTATCGCGCAGTACGCGACGCTTCGCAGGCCATGCAAGGACCCGACGGATTGAAGAAAATTGATACTGTGGTGCTGGTTCCGTTTCCGCATCCTGGAGCGAGGGCGACCGGATTCTTAATGGGCGAATGCCAAGATATCGGCTCCGGCAAACCACTTGCGTGCGTCTATGTGCCGATCGGACTCTTTCCACCCTCGGGTTATACGTTGATCTTTCCGCGCGAGGACGTGACCTATACTGGATGGGAAGCGACCTCGCCATGGAAACTGCTATTATCGGGTGGACTAACCATACCGTCCAAGGTTCCATTCACAGGCTCGCAGGCGAATTGATCCAGGTCTTTTCTAAAGTAGTAAATCCTCGGACGGTAACGCGTTGTGCTC
>JAYVBW010000340.1:0-3354 GCA_043750255.1 Pirellula sp. | reverse complement strand
CTCAAACACATTGGGTTGCGTTGCCGCTCCTTTCTTGCATCGCATTGTTCTGGATTCCAGACGCCGAGCTTCCCTTGCTTGAGAAAATGCCGGGGACTTCATCGGAGCGACTGATAAATATCAAGAACCAGACCAAACCGATTCTGGAAATGATAAAAAAGAAACGGGAAGAGGCTGAAGAAAAGGGATTACAGGAATCCGCCGAAGAGTTCAAAAAGATCGAAAAGAAACTAGAGGACTTCCAAAAAACGAACACGGTTGATTCTAAGAAAATGCTTTCTGATTTCAACGAAATCAAGAAAGAAATAGAACGAAAAAAAGAGGCACTCGGCGGTTCAGATAGCGTCAAGAAAGCTCTAGACAACCTAAAGAACATCGACAAGGGGCCAGCGGAAAAGATTGCCGATGCGCTTAAGGATGGCAATTTCGAAAAAGCAGGCGATGAATTGAATAAAATGCTAAATGACATGAAGTCGGGCAAAATGACGGACGACCAGAAAAAACAATTGATTAAACAGTTGGACCAGATGCAAAAAGCACTTGAGAAAGCTCAGGATCAAGAAAAGCAAGCGATCGAAGAGGCTAAAAAGGAACTTGCCAAAGCTCAAAACAGCGGCGATGTAGAAAAGATTGCAAAGCTGCAAAAGAAAGTCGAACAGATGGAAGCCAACGCCCAAAAAGCCAAGACCATGGAAGCTGTCAAAGCCAACATGCAGAAAGCACAAAAGGCGATGCAAGAAGGGGACGAAAAAGGTGCTCAACAAGCGTTGGAAAGCCTCAAGGAAGAACTGGGCGAACTTGCTGAAGACCAAGAGTCCTTAAAAGATTTGGAAGAGTTAATGGACAATCTTCAAGATGCAAAGAAATCATCTGGTTGCAGCGAATGCAATGGGGCCGGCTGTGCGAAATGCAACTCAGACAAAGTGGGCAAGGATTCTAAAAATGCAAAGGGTGGAGGAAAGGGAGCTGGAGATCGAGAAGAGAAAGAAAATGATGTAAAGAACTTCGATTCTCAAGTTCGAGATCAAATGCGAAAAGGCGAGACTACCTTTGGCGGAAAAGTTGGCGGACCCAATCGTAAAGGAACGACCAAAGAAGAAGTACGGGAGGCTGTTCTTAGCTCGAAACCCGACGATCCAGATGCAATTGAAAACATGTCGTTGCCCAAGGCACAACGAGATCAGCAGCGCGACTACTTTAACATTTTGCGAGATAAGTAGATCTCGCGTGCCGGGCGCGACCATTTGCTGTTAGTCCTGCCAGGCAGTTAATTCACCCTATCTACCCTTCTTGCCCAAACTGCCATTATTGGCTCATTGCCATTGCTCGGAACTCGCCTAGGTTGCTATGAAACCACAGGACGGTTGTAGTTAGCCTTTTCGAATAAATTACTTCGCGGCGAGATCGATGAAATAGATGGCAGTTTGGGCTGGGAAAAACGACAAAAGTGAACTGGCATTAGGGGGCCATTGCCGTCCAGCCTGCCTGCGTATTTCCTTTCTGATATTTGTAATTTGCGTGTCGTTGCTGGACACCGGTTGCGCGACGCAGAAATACGTTCAAATCAGACAGAATCCATTCAATCCGCTCACCGAGTCGTTGAGCTTGATGTCCAGATCGGGGCCGCAAATTACTGCCCGTACTACGACCCTATTGCGCCATTACGCTCTCCTCGATGCTTACAAAAGCGATCCAGACGATTGCCTCGTCCAGTTACAAGAACTCGCAATGGACGAGAAAGGGGCTGAAAAAATCTACGCCATTTCCGAGCTGGCTTATACGATTGGCAAACAAGCCGAAAGAGCACATCGCGAAGGACAAGCGCTGGACATGTATAGCGTGTCGGTTAGCAACGCATACCTCTACCTGTTCTGTCCGGAACTAGATGTCTCTCGCAATCCATATGACCCGCAGTTTCGCGGCGCTTGCGATCTTTACAATGCCGCCCTTGAGTCCACTTTGAGAATGGTGAGCAGTCAAGGAAACTTGAAACCAGGCAATAGCTACAGGATCACTACCTCAAAAAAGGACTACGACGTTCAAGTCGTGTCACGAGGTAAATGGCAAGACGAAGATTTCGAAGAGTTAAAATTTTGTAGTGATTTCCAGGTCCAAGTGCTTCAGTCCGCGAATGTCAGTTACGGCATTGGGGTGCCCCTAATTGCGGTACGAAAGTCTCATGAGGGCGAAGGCCCGATTGAGAAATTTTATCCCGAGGGATTGTCCTTTCCTATCACAGCATTGCTGCGCGTTACTTCTCCAACAATTGTGCAGTCGCGGAACTCGCAACATCGTCATCCGTGTGTTTTGGAGTTGCATGACCCATTGGATTCTACGGATATCGATTTGAATGCTCGCAAAGTCCCTTTGCAATCGGATTTAAGTACCCCCCTAGCCTACTTCTTAGATAACCCAAAATTTCGCGAGCAGACCAACAGTACTCTTGGATTAAGAGACCCGCACAAGACAGAGAAGATGCGAGGCGTCTATATGCTTGAGCCATATGATCCCAATCGAATCCCGGTGGTCATGGTGCACGGCCTTTGGTCTAGTCCGCTAACGTGGATGCCCATGTTTAATGACCTCCGGTCCTTTCAGGAGCTTCGTCGCAACTACCAATTTTGGTTCTATCAGTATCCAACCGGACAACCGTTTTGGATTAGCGCTACGCAAATGCGCAGTGACCTTTTCGAGTTGAGACGCACGCTCGATCCGGATCTAGTTCATCCCGTGCTAGATCAAATGGTATTGGTCGGCCATAGTATGGGTGGACTCGTTTCGCGAATGCAAACTCTCGAAAGCGGGGAGGAATTTTGGCGGATACTTAGCGACGAACCATTCGATAAAGTCAAGGGAGACGAGGTGGAGCGACAACGCCTGGCTGCGTCCCTCTTCTTTCACCCCAACAGTGCCATAAAACGGGTCGTTACGATCGGCACTCCACATCGCGGAAGCAATTATTCGAACGATTACACGCGTTGGGTCGGTCGAAAGCTAATCAAGTTGCCGAGCAGTATTACTGACATTGGTAATTCGCTTATTCGCCAAAACCCGGACCTGTTCCGCAATACCGAACTTGTTACTACAACGAACAGCATCGATTCGCTCAGCCCGCAATCACCGATCTTTCCTACGATGCTCCGCGCCAGAACAGCCCCGTGGGTAAAATATCACAATATCGTCGGCGTTGTCCATAAATCAAACTGGTTTGGCGGCGAAGCGGACTTGAGTGACGGAATCGTCGAGGTGAAGAGCGCTCACATGGACGACGTCATCAGTGAAATACTCGTTGAATCCAGACATCAGGATATTCATAGCAAACCAAGGGCAATTCTAGAAGTTCGGAGCATTCTC
>JAYVBW010000339.1:0-2832 GCA_043750255.1 Pirellula sp. | reverse complement strand
AAATTTGAACGCTATGGCCAGTCAGGGTTGGAGATCAGCGAGTTGTTTTCGAAAACAGCTCAACATGCAGATGACCTTTGCGTTATTCGGTCCATGTATGCAAACGTGCCCAACCATGAACCTTCGCTATTATTAATGAATACAGGCGAAGCTCGATTGGTGCGGCCCAGTATGGGGTCTTGGCTGACGTATGGGCTTGGGACTGAGAACCAAAACCTCCCCGCATTCATAGCCATGTGTCCAGGCGGTTACCCCATTCAGGAATCGCAAAACTGGCAGTCAGGTTTTTTACCCGGAATCTTTCAGGGTACTTACATTGATACAAAACATCAATCGATCGACAAGCTCATTGAGCATATCGCAAACAAACGCTTGAATCGCGAGCAGCAGCGAACGCAACTGGACTTCATTCAATCGATGAACGAGGAGCATCGCAGTTCGCGTAGCGGAGATCCGTTGTTGGATGCTCGCATTCAGTCATTCGAACTGGCCTATCGTATGCAAGGTGAAGCGGCCGAGATATTCGACGTGAACCGAGAGCCTCAGCATGTGTTGGATATGTATGGACCGGGAGTGCAGGCTCGCCAGCTCTTGATCGCTAGACGACTATTGGAACACGGAGTCCGCTACATCCAGGTTTGGCACGGACAAGGTCAACCATGGGACAGCCATGATCATATTGAGAGTGAGCATCGCAAACTTGCTGGCGAATGCGATCAAGGTATAGCGGCCTTGCTAACGGACTTGAAACAACGTGGTATGCTCCATGACACGCTCGTCATCTGGGGTGGCGAGTTCGGAAGAACTCCAACCGTTGAGTTGCCCAAAGAGGGGTCCAACAAAGGAACGATGACAGGCCGAGATCACAACCACTATGGATTCACCATGTGGTTAGCGGGCGGCGGAGTCAAAGGGGGACACGTCCACGGTGCTACCGACGAATTTGGTTTCAAGGCGATTGAAAACAGGATGCATGTTCATGACTTGCACGCGTCTATCCTTCACTTGATGGGTTTCGATCACGAACGCTTAACCTATCGCTGGGCTGGCAGAGATTTTCGGCTGACCGATGTACAAGGCAAAGTTGTTAACGACATTATGGCGTAAGGAGGCAGCCGTGTGGCACGTTCCAGTGCGATCACGTGTTTTCGTGCTTTCGTGATCAATAACAAGAAACATAATCGAATCCTAGGTACTTCCGATATTGTTTGTACTGTAAAATGCGTACATGCTACAATTCGAACGATAGGATTGCTTAATAGATGATTTGGACTGTCCTTCAAACCAGTTGGCGTAGGCTTCGGAATAACCGATCCGAACTGTTTCTCACGTTTATTGTGCCGATGGTGTTCTTTAGCATCTTTGCTTTGATCTTCGGTTCGCGAGATTCCTCGTCCTCTACACCCAAAATCAAGGTGGCGATCAGCAATGAATGGCCATCGGAGCTCTCCGACCGAGCCATTGTACTGCTCCGAGAACAAAAGTCTTTGCGTTTTACGGATCGATCATCTCAATCCAGTCCGAGTTTGTCGGGTGCAAACTTTGTCACTCGTGAATCAGCCGAAGACCTTGTACGCCGAGGTATGGTTTCCGCCGCGATTGTATTCACTGAGCGTAATCCGGCAAAGCCAATAGAGGGTTCAGCGGAAGTCGAAATTCTCACTGATTCCTTTGATCAAGTCGCTTCGCAAGTTCTGACAGCAGTTGTACAAAAAGCCGTGATGACAGCCAACGCCGAAATTAGAAAAGCGAAATCGACAGCCACTCATACTGAGCCTGCTACATCCGTTAGTAACAACGGTGTCTCGCCAGCAAATTACTCAACAATCGTTTCGCAGTCAGTGAAGATGCTCCAGCCACCAACCATTGCAACCGTCGACATCATCGGCGGAAAGAAGACCAATCCTGTTATTGCCATGTATGCTGCTGGCATTGCCGTCATGTTCTTGTTATTCAGCGCGACTACAGCCAGCGGCTCTCTACTGGAAGAACGCGAGAACTCAACGCTAGATCGACTGCTCTGTAGCCGGCTCACCATGGACCAGCTTTTGCTAGGCAAGTGGGCATTCTTGACCATCATCGGCTCCGTTCAAATGACATTGATGTTCCTGTGGGGAGCAGTTGTCTTTGGAATCGATCTCCAACATCATATCGAAGGCTTTGTTGCTTTGACTCTCGTAACCGCCGGTGCCTCGTCCAGCTTTGCACTCATGCTGGCTGCCCTCTGCAAATCGCGAATGCAATTAGGCTGGGTCTCCACCATTGTGATTCTCACCATGAGCGCTCTTGGCGGCAGCATGGTGCCTCGCTACCTGATGAGCGATTCGATCCAAAAAGTAGGTCTCTGGACGTTTAACGCTTGGGCTTTAGATGGCTACAACAAGATTTTTTGGCGAGAGCTGCCACTGCAGGATGTTGGTATGGAGCTCGCTGTCCTGACTGCTAGCGGATTTGTTTTCATCGTGGCCGCTCGATTTTTTGCGATCCGCTGGGAAAGGTCATGAGTGCTTTTAGCCCATTTAATTCAAAGGACCTGAACGCCGACACCATCGAAGTTTTGCAGACGAACGAAGTACTGCGACGCCACTATTTCCGTCTGCGTAGCCAACGGCAACGCATCGATCGACAGCCAAATGGTAGTCGCAAAGACGCTGATATGAATCGATGGAATTCTGCTGCCAACCAAGCTCGAGAGCAGTTTGCAGCCAGAAACGCCTCGAAGGTTACGCTTCATTACGACGCAGAATTGCCCATTACCGCCTACCGCGACAAGATCATCGATCTTCTCATCCATCGGCAAGTTTTGGTACTGTGCGGCGAGACAGGCTCGGG
>JAYVBW010000338.1:0-9538 GCA_043750255.1 Pirellula sp. | reverse complement strand
TGCAATTCAGATAGTTTATCGGAAACGCGGAAAGACTGGACTAATCGCAATGGACAGTCGCATCCAATCGAAGGTTTTCGAAGACTTTGCAATGAACCTGGGATCACGGAAACGCATTTGCTTATGTGCTATCAGCACCATGAACGACTTGATGGCAAAGGATTTCCGGTTGGCTTGATGAGTGAGGAAATTCATGAAGCAAGCAAAATTTGTGCGGTGGCCAATCGCTTTGAAGGCTTGACCAGCGATTGTTCACATCGCCAAGCCATGACGCGACTGGCGGCCTTTCGCGTCCTAGAATCAGAAAAAAAAACAGCCCTCGATTCGGAGATGATTCAATGCTTGAACACGAAAATGAGCCACTGTTCAACGACTTGATGGAAAACTTTCCCTTGACGGTGGCCGTTCCGCTTCAAGTGGAACTTGACCTGCGGCAACGTGGCCAGCTATCGACCCGCAACGACGAAGCTCGAGTAGCCGCCAGGTTTCGCTGCAGGGGACCTGCGATACTAAAATGGACCAAGTCACCGAGCGGATTGCCACTCCAATTTCCGACAACGCAGGTTATCGTAAGAAACCTGTCCCGCACCGGCTTCTCAGTACTTGCGGATCGACAATGGTATCCGGAGCAGTGCGTGAAAATCTATTTTTCCTCAGCCATTGCAACAGCGAAAGTGATTCGTGCGAAGAGGTTAGGAAACCGCTGTTACGACATAGGTTTTCGCATCGCTACGTTCAGGAATTTCGAAAGTTGATTCCTGTGACTATCTGGTTACAGCCAATTTCGGTTGATAGTCAATTGCTCGTTGATATGCATTCGCAATTTGGAGCAGTTTCGACTCCGACAATGCTGGCCCTTGAAGCTGCATGCCAATTGGTAAGCCGCTTGTCGTCATTCCGACGGGCATTGATAACGCCGGGATTCCCGCTAGATTGGCCCCGACTGTGAATAGATCTTCAAGGTACATCTTTATTGGGTCGTCGACCTTTTCGCCGATTCGAAAAGGTGGCGTTGGAGTCGTCGGCCCGATCAGTACATCGACTTTCTCAAAAGCCGCATCGTAGTCCTCGCGTATCAGCCGACGCACTTTTAGGGCTTTCTTGTAGTATGCATCGCAGTAACCAGCACTAAGCGTATATGTCCCCAGCATTATTCGGCGACGTACTTCGGCCCCGAAGCCTTGCGATCGAGTCTGGCTGTACATTTCGATCAAGGGTGAATGCGCTTTGCCGCCAGCCATCGCCGGCTGTTTGTTCTGTTTTATCGCGGCACGAAAACCAAAATGCGCACCGTCGTATCGCGATAAGTTGCTGCTTGCTTCACTGGGCGCAATAATGTAATAAGTCGCAATCGAGTACTTGGTGTGTGGCATTGCAATGTCGATGATTTGGCAGCCTAGTCGCTTGTATTCATCGAGCGCTTTCATGATAGCGGCGTATATCTCTGGATCGAGCCCGTTGCCGTCGAGGTGTTCACGAATGACTCCGATTCTGGCTCCAGCAAACGGTTTTGCAATCTCGCCTGCATAGTCGTCAACCGGAACGTTGAGACAAGTCGAATCGCGAGGGTCGTGACCCGCCATCGTTTGCAACAACAGAGCCAAATCTGAGATCGTGTGCCCAAACGGTCCCGCTTGATCAAGACTACTGGCATATGCGACGAGACCATACCGGCTGACGCGTCCATAAGTTGGCTTTAAACCGCACACGCCGCAGAATGCTGCTGGTTGGCGAATCGAACCACCTGTATCGGTTCCGATAGAAATGGGAACCATGCCAGACGCAACGCTCGCAGCCGATCCACCGCTGCTGCCACCGCAGGTGTGATCCAGGTTCCAAGGATTATACGTTGGTCCACGAAAACCGGTTTCGGTCGATCCTCCCATCGCGAACTCATCTAAATTGGTTTTGCCCAAAATGACAAGACCATTTTCTCTCAGCCTGGAAACTACGTGCGCATCGAATGGCGAACGATAATTTTCAAGCATTCGCGATCCGCAGGTCGTAATCGAGTCGGTGGTACACAGAATATCTTTAAGCGAAACCGGCATTCCGGCGAGTGGCGAAAGCGATTCGCCTGAGATTCTGCGGCGATCAATGCTGTCTGCGGCTTTGAGGGCAAGATCGCCGTCCCACGAAATAAAGGCTCGAATCGAGGGTTGCAGCTTCTCGATTCGATCGAGAAAAAACCGGGTCACTTCGCGACTGCTGAGTTCGCGAGTTGATAATTTGGGGGCGAGTTCATGGACAAAAAGTGGCAATTGGTTCATTCCATGAGGATAGATCAGACTTGACCACTCGAAAAGGCCCGAATGCCTATTCCTAGCGCCCCGCCCATCGACCGTCTGTCACTAGGAGTTGCTCGCCGAAGCAGACACCGACACGATCGCTAACGATAGAACGGCTGATGCTTGAGCCAACGGGGACCATACCTCGTCTCTGGTTTTCCGACTTCGATTGCACCAAGATCGGGCGCTCGACCCACGAATCCATCGTTTACTGTGGGAATAACGACACCTGCATCCACCGCTTTGCTTGTCGGCTTCAACCGGAAGTTGAGGTCCATAGCGTGGTAGACTGCGTGTCGGCTTGTCGGATCAGGAGGAAGCATGTGTTCGAAACAATCATAATCGACTTCGATCCCATGCGTCTCTTGCGTAGTGTTTGAGCGGAATTCGGCGAGGGTTGCAAAGGTCTGCCATTCTTCCGGTTTGGGCTCGTACAAGCGTTGCCCGGCCTTGGGTCCAAGCCACGTATACTGCGCATCCACACCTTTATTGGGTCGAAAGCCGTTGTAGTCTGAACTGTACGCATCTGTCGCGTTTGCCCAAGTCATTATCCCGCGGTCTTTCGTATCCCTTCCCAAGAATAAGTTGTTCCGAAAATGCATGTTGGCCGATGGATCTTTCGCCACTTGCTCGCCAATGATCGTGTTGTGATAAACAAATAGACCAGCCGGTTTAGCCGAAAACTTGAATGCTACACCGCTGGGTACGTGATACAAGATGTTGCCAATAAAGTAGACCGGCCCACCAAAAACTGGCTGGGAACTGTATCCCCCATGCGCCGCATTGACTCCGCGGTTGTTCATGACACGCACATTGTGTACACCGCCATCGGTTTCCACGAAGTCGTCGTTGAGCATGTGCATGTCATTGTTGTAGATATCGATGGAAGAAGCCCTCCTATCTGGGTCCTGGGGCGGCGTTCCATAGGTGGAAATGCCGATCCCGTCGTGAAAGTAAGCGATCGAGTTATGCGCAATCACATGTCCTGGCCCGTATACCTTGATCGCGTAGTAGCTTGTGAGCAAATGAGAGCGATAGGGCCCGGCACTCGCCCACATGAATCCTGTCCAACCAATTAACCGGAAGCGATCATCGCGTCCGAGAAATAGGTTATCCGCAATGTAGAAGTCGCTGGAACCTGCGTACTCTGTCCAGACTCCAAACCCTACGTTCTCAAAGCGACAATTTTTAACAGCCAGTCCGACCGCGCCGAGGACTTCTTTTTGTCCTGCAAAAATTGCAACATCGGTGTTGCGAATCGTTAACCCGTCGAAGATGTGGTACTGCGAAGCCATCACGTCAAACAGTCGGTGATTGCCATCTCCGTCGAAGATCACTTCTCCATCACCAGCGGCTTTGATTGTGATCGGCTTTTCGACAGTCCCCTTCGATGTTAGCGACATCGTTCCGTCAAAGGGGGTCATCATTGCATCCACATAATTCAATCGCTCAGGTTTATAAAGTCCAACGTGCATCAAGATCGTATCTCCCGGCTGCGCTCGCCTTTCCCAAACGACACTCCAGTCGCCCAAACCTGCGCCGTAATACGCTTGCAGCAGGCACGTAAAGCTTGGCTCCTCGCGTGGGCCCTCATAGTCAGTAGGGTAAACATGTAGCGTTCGACCGCCTTCAAAGGGCATCGGCTCGGTTCTTGTCGTCACGTTTACCGTATGCGATATCGGCCCCCTAACCCCATCTGGATCGTCTAGTTGGAACCGACATTCGTACTCTGTTCCTGGCTGCAAATTCAGAATGCTGCCTGCAAATCCATCGGGAACTGTGTAGTCAAGATTTTCTCGCTCCCTGTAAACTTTCTCTCCACCTAGGCGAACCAAGGGTAGCGCTTTTCGCCAAGTAGCTTCCCCGAACACGCGAAATTCGACCAGGACCGTTGCGTTGCGATTCGAGTCGCCACTGATTGGCCATTCAAATCCCAGATTATGGAGCGTGGGATGCTCTACCACTAGCTTCCCCGGAACAGTGTCCGTTCCTACCGCTACAAAAAGTACATAAAAAAGTGCCTGATACAGCATCGTGAATCTCCTCGTTGGTTTGAATGTCCCGCCAAAAATAATTAACCGGGGATTACCCACGGTACGACGTAGGCATAGAACATGACAAGCAGCCCTACCAAGGATGCCAGTGCGATACTGTGCCAGAAAACCGTCTTGAACACCTCCGCTTCGCGCCCCTCGATCTGGCACGCCGTCGAGGCTACCACGATGCTCTGGGCGTCGATCATCTTTCCCATGACTCCGCCTGCAGAATTGGCGGAGGCCATGAGTACGGGCGGGATGCCGATTTGTTCGGCCGTTACTTTCTGCAGATTTCCAAACAGCGCGTTCGAGCCAGCGTCCGTGCCGGTTAACGCGACTCCCAGCCAGCCCAGTAGCGTACCGAAAAACGGATAGATCCACCCTGTACGTGTCAGTGACAGACCCATCACGGTATCCATCCCAGAGTATTTGGTTATGTAAGCAAGGCCTACCATGAAACTAATCGCGAGTATCGAAGGCACAAGTTGTCGAATTGTATGTCCAAGAATTGCAAAGGCGCGATTCAATCTCATCCCGTGTAGCAACGCCGCTAAAAACGCTCCCAAGAACACTGCCGTTCCCGGTAATACAAACAGGTTGAGGTCAATCGAGGCTGGCTCGGGCGTAGGAACAAGAGTTACCGGCGGCGTGCGGATGACAGCATCATGAAGCCAAGGTGTTGGAAAAGTGAGATCCGACAACTTGAGATATTTATTGACACTCGGCGTGGACCACAAAAAGATCAGAATGGAAGCCAACGCAAACGGTGCCCAACCTTTTAGCACGGTCCAATTGCTATGCGCTCGGTGAATGATTTCGCTTCCACCGGAAATGCCTTCCATCAAGTGACGCGGCTTCCAGAATCGCAAGAACACCACCGTCGTTAACATCGAGAAGATGGCGGACACGATATCAACGAGTCCTGCTTCTTGGTAGTTGGACCAATAAAACTGCATGGCTGCAAACGATCCACCGCTTACTAGGAGTGCCGGTAGTACCTCGAGTGCTCTTTTCCAACCGACCATCGTCACCACTAGCCAAAGTGGCAAAATGAAAGAAAAGGGTGGCAAAATCCGCCCCACCATCGCGTTCAGATCTTCCATTGGCAGTCCGGTGACACCATTCAAGACCCGAATCGGATTTCCGACTCCACCCCACGCCACCGGTGCAGTGTTGGCAAGTAGGCAAAGCGTTGCTGCTTGAAAGGGAGGAAAGCCTAGGCCAATCAGGAACGAGCCTGCGATCGCAACGGGCGCTCCGCCACCGCCCGTACCCTCGAGAAAAGCACCGAAGCAAAATGCAATGAGAATGACCTGCATCCTTCGATCCGAGGAGATTCCAGCTATCGACTCCTTCATCACTCGAAATTGTCCGGTTTCTACCGCGACGTTGTATAGGAAGATCGATGCAATAATGAGCCAGGCGATCCGAAAGAAACCGAATACAAAGCCATTAATGCTTGCGGCAACGATGAGTTGGGGTGGCATATGGAAAACAAACATCGCGATCCCAATCGCCGTGGCCATTCCCATCAAAGCAGAAACCCACACTGGCTTGCGAAGCACCAGCAGAACAAAGAAAAGGGTGAAGACAGGGATTGCGGATAGAAGAGTAGAGACGGGCCACAAGCCAATCGGATCGTAGTTTTGGTCCCAAGTCATTTTACGCGCACGCCTTTCGCATATTTGCAAGAAGAAGCAGGAGAGGAAAGAATGGCTTTGTTATGCCATTCGGGCCATAAGCAGTTCTCTTTGGCACATCAATTCTTTCGGCATCGAATGATACAGTTTCAGGAAAAAGTCATTCTGATTGGTAATTTCGGACAACCAATCCTCGCGTCGAAAGAGCATTGCCGCGTCAAATTGCTCCTTGGTAAAACCATCAAGTCCTTCGGTCGAAAAACTCTTCCAATCTGGAGTCCAACCGATCGGAGTCTCGTGGCCAGCGATCTTTCCCTGGCAGCGTTTGACGATCCACTCCAGCACTCGCACATTTTCTCGAAACCCGGGCCATAAGAACCTGCCCTCGGAGTCCTTGCGAAACCAATTCACATGGAATATTCGTGGCAAACGCTGAATATTTTTCCGCATGGTTAACCAGTGCCCAAGGTAATCGCCCATGTTGTAGCCACAGAACGGCAACATGGCCATTGGATCTCGACGCACCCTACCCACGGTACCGGTTGCGGCCGCAGTCGTTTCGGAACCCTGTGTCGCTCCCAGGAACACGCCGTGTGTCCAATCAAACGCTTGAAAGACAAGAGGCATTGTAGTTGGTCTGCGACCTCCGAATACGATTGCATCAATGGGGACGCCGTCTGGATCTTGCCAATTCGGATCGATGTTGGGGCACTGGCCAGCTGGAGCAGTAAATCGCGAATTGGGATGCGCTGCCAATCGACTGCAATCGGGAGTCCAATCGAGTCCCGTCCAATCGATTAGATGGTCGGGTGCGTCGGAATGCCCCTCCCACCATACGCCACCTTCGTCGGTCATCGCAACATTGGTGAAGACAGTGTTCTTAGACATCGCGTGCATAGCTGCGGTGTTCGAGTTCCATGAGGTACCAGGTGCGACGCCAAAGAAGCCGGTTTCTGGGTTGATGGCATGCAGCTTGCCCGTTTTTCCAGGCCACAACCACGCAATATCGTCTCCAACCAATGTGGTCTTCCATCCTAGTTGGCGATAACTTTCGGGTGGAACAATCATGGCCAAATTCGTTTTGCCGCATGCGCTAGGAAAAGCGGCCGTCAAATAGGTCTTCGCACCGTCGGGAGATTCGAGCCCCATGATCAGCATATGTTCCGCCATCCAACCTGCATCGCGTGCTATCGCACTCGCGATCCGCAACGCAACACACTTTTTGCCTAGCAAAGCATTTCCGCCGTACCCGCTTCCATAGGACCAAACTTCGCGTGATTCAGGGAAATGAACAATGTACTTCTCGTCGTTGCATGGCCACGGTACATCCGATTCGCCTTCGGCCAGCGGTTGGCCAACGCTGTGAAGGCATGGAATGAAATCGCCATCGCTCCCCAGTTTTTGTAAGACGTCAGCGCCCATGTGGCACATAATCCGCATGTTCACTACCACGTAAGGTGAATCGGTCAGTTCGACGCCGATGAGGGCAAGAGGGCTGTCGAGTGGGCCCATGCAAAAGGGGACTACATACATCGTCCTGCCTGACATGCAGTCTTTAAACTTGTCGGTCAGTTTGCGACGCATTAAATCGGGAGACTGCCAATTGTTGGTCGGTCCAGCGTCTACTTCTCGATGCGAACAGATGAAAGTGCGGTCCTCTACTCGTGCTGTATCGGATGGGTTGCTTCTGGCAAGGAAGGAATTGGGGTGCAGATCGGGATTGAGACGAGTGAAAGTCCCACAATTCACCAACCTATCGGTCAACCGATCCCATTCCACTCGCGAACCATCGCACCACTCAATCGAATCGGCATTGCACAAAGCAGCGGTCTCCAGGACCCAAGTCGCAAGCCCCTTGTGGACTGCATTGACCATAGGAACGGAGAAATTGCTTTTGCAAACAAAATCTTTACTCATCAAAGTCTCCTAAAACATTTGCTTTTCTTAAAGCACAGACGGATCAGATCCAAGCTTCGAGCAGGTCTATTTCAACGCCAGCAATATACTTCGGAGCTATTATTTTGTGATGAGTCCCGGCGTCTGCGTAACGATCATTGACTAGAACGAATTGCTGTACCATCTCTGCCACTGTATCAACGATCCAATATTCGAAAACGCCAGATTTTTGGTACATCTCAAATTTCAGAACTTGATCGTATCGACGGTTTGATTCCGAAAGAATTTCAACAACAAGAGCCGGAATGCCATGTATTTTTTTTGACGTAATGATGTCAAGCTGCTCTCGCAGGACAACGATTATGTCTGGCTGTACGATGTCGTGTTCCGAAAGCTCCACGTCCGTCGGTGCGTTGTAGACTTCGCCCAGACTTTTCTGTTCGATTTGGGAATAGAGCTGAAAATGGATCTTCCGAGAAACTTTTTGATGTTTAGTTGATGGAGCGGGGCTCATGAAGTGTACGCCATCGACAATCTCATGACGAAAACCATCGTTGGGGAAGCACTCATACTCGCGATACGAGTATTTGGTTACCAGTCGAGATGCTTGAGACATACTTTTACCATTTGAGGATTTTCGATTTTGAGTCAAGCGTAACACCAACTTAAGTGTAGCTCGTTGGTCGCGTGGCTGCAAATGAGCACCCCCTAGCAGTATGGTACACTACCGCTGTACGCGTGCTGAACCGCCCATTGCGAGCTGTTCGATTTCAGGCAACTTCGCCATCGTCGTATCGCCAGGGAAGGTCGTTAGCAAAGCACCATGCGCCCAACCTAATCGCAACGCTTGTTCTGGCTCCCTGCCAGTAAGCATGCCATAGATGAGGCCAGCAGCAAAGCCGTCCCCGCCTCCGATGCGATCAACCACATCCAGCGAACACGTTGGGCTCACATAGCGTTTGCCATCGTACCAAAGAACAGCCGCCCAATCGTGACGGTTCGTCGAGTGAACTTCACGTAGCGTTGTCGCAACCATTTTCACGTTTGGAAATTTCGTTACCGCTCGGTCAATCATTTTAAAAAAAGAATCGGGATTTAGCGATCCCTTGGACTCGACATCTTGTCCTTCGATTCCAAGCCCCTTTTGGAGATCTTCTTCATTTCCAACGAGCATATCTACGTTTTTGACAATCTTGCTGATCATCTCTTGGCCTTTGGCTGCGCCGCCAAGCGTTGCCCATAGCTTCGCGCGGTAGTTCAAATCAAATGAAGTTACGGTACCAGCAGCTTTTGCAGCTTGCATCCCCTCGACAATCAACTCCGAGGTAGTTGACGAAAGGGCCGCAAAGATACCGCCTGAGTGGAACCATCGAACGCCGGCATCAAAAATCGTTTTCCAATCGAAGTCACCCGGTTTGAGCATTCCACCGGCTTCGTTAGCACGGTTATAGAAGACGACAGGCGGTCGAACACCCAGACCCCGGTCGCTGTAGACGGTCGCAATGTTTGGACCTCGAACGCCATCGTGTTCGAAGTGCTTGTAGAAAGGCCTTACGCCCATTTCGCGAACTCGGGCTTGCACCATTTCGCCGATGCCATAATTGACCATCGCCGTTGCGACCCCCGTCTTGAGACCAAAGCAATCACAAAGGTTGGCAGCAACGTTGTATTCGCCCCC
>JAYVBW010000337.1:0-3116 GCA_043750255.1 Pirellula sp. | reverse complement strand
GAATTCGATGGCAAGACGCTCATAACCATTTTCTTGGGTGAAGGCCTCGATTACGGTGATGCAGCAGATCCGATCTATGCGACCAAGAAGGCAAGCAATGGCCCAACCCACGTCGTCGTCAGTGGATTCTCACTAGGACCGACAGTGACTTCGGATGCAGATGCCCGCGTGATCGATTTGGATACCGACGATGGGGTCACCGTACTACCGATGACCGCATCCTTCGGTGGCTCAATTATTGTCAACGTACAAGGGATTTTGGTTTCTCGACCTGCGTTTATAAATGCCTGGCTAGACTCCAACGGCAACGGAATTTTCGAACCGTCGGAAAAAATCTTGGTAAGCGGCAGAATCGGAAACGGAGATAATACCATTCCGATATCGAAAACCATTATCCCAAGCACATCGAAGACTAATGGGCCTGTTGCATTACGGGTTCGCATGAGCTCGCAGGAACTTCTTGGTCCGACTGGTCCAGCTTCAGACGGAGAAGTGGAGGATTACTATGTCACTATTAATCGGAACCCATACACCAATCCGTCGAATAAACTCGACGTGAATGGCGATGGTGGAGTTTCTCCGCTCGATGTTCTACAGTTGATCAATTACCTCAATTCACTCGGATCCGCGTCGGCTCCCTTGCCGTTCCCACCAGCGTTTACTCCTCCACCTTACTTGGATGTGGACGGAGATGGATTTATCAGTCCGTTGGACGTAGTGACTGTGATTAATTTTATAAATACGCAGACATCGGGTGGTGGTGGAGAAGGCGAGGGCTTTTCAACAGACCAGTGGATTTCCGAGTCTAGTGTAGCTGCTCCCGAAGTTGCACCGGTACGACGTTCGGTGGATTCGCCTGCCCAACTAAGCATGGTTGCCTCCATGACAATACAGTCACTCGATTCTTATCTCGCTTTGGTTTCATCCAACATTGGACCAGCATTGGCAGCCGATCAACTTGATTGGTCATCCCTGCTTCCAACCCAAGATGCTGATGAAGACATCGATCAAGATTTTGCACTCTCACTTGCGATCGACGAAATAATGGGCAGTCTTCTGTAATTTAGAAGTTGAAATCAAAACAACCCTTTCCTTTCCTTGCTCCGACAGGCTTGCAGTCTGTCCCTTGGCCGGTGGATTTCTCCTTCGGCCTTTTTCTTTCGTGTGAATAAGCTTGCCAAAATGCTATACTGTTGTCGGTCTAGCTTAGAAAAAAGGATTCTCAAGAAGTCGGATTTGTCATCATCCAATGAATTCAGTCATTGAAGAGAAGCGAGCAACCCTAGCGGTAAATATTCTCTCTGTCGCTATCCCCGTGGTCGTAGTGATCCTCCTAGGGATACGAACTAAGGTGGATTTGGGTGCCTGGACCAAGATATTGCCACATGCAATTGGTGCCATCAACTCGCTAACTTCCGTTCTTCTGATCCTTGGTTTGGTCGCCCAGAAGATGGCCAATATTCGAATGCACCGATTGGCTATGACAACAGCTTTTTCACTGGGGGCTGTTTTCTTGGTCTGCTACGTAACCTATCACCTAACGAATCGCTCAACGGTATTCGGAGGTAGCGGAATGGAGCGAGTCTTTTACTACGCCGTCCTCATCTCACACATTGGCCTATCGTTAGTTGTCCTTCCCTTGGTGCTGCGGGCCTTTCTGTTCGCTCTCACGAATCAAATTGCAAGGCATCGTCGGGTTGCAAAATACGCTTATCCCATCTGGCTTTATGTTTCAACGACTGGCGTCATTGTGTACTTGATGATTTCGCCTTACTACGGTCACGAATAGCTAGCTACGGCAGATATGGAAGAAGTAAATCGCGAACATGCGATGAAATTTTGACACTGGAGAGTGAACCGTTTTCTCGATAACAGCAGACGCTTGTCATTTTGCCAAATGCGATAAGGGTGCCGCTAATGGATAGTCGATGCTGGTACGTGACGCTCGTCGATCCAAGGATAGCAACGGATGTTTGCAGAGAAATAACGTCCTCAAACTTGGCTGGCGAAAGAAATTCGCACTCCACTTTCACTCTAGGCCAACTGAAATTTGGAGTAGACTCCGCTCCTGTGTGTAGGGTCGTATGAGAACTAGCTACACTCAGTCCAAGCGACCGGAGCAGCGCATGCTCAGCTTGCTCCATGTAGATAATGAGCGACGAGAAATGCGCAATACCAGCGGCATCGGTCTCACAGAACTCGACCCGCCGCTCGGAAGAAAAAACCGATTGCATTACTCTCCAACGTAAGGCATCAGCGCCATGAAGCGAGCTCGCTTGACAGCCTGACTGACAGCGTGCTGGCTTGCAGCGGAGCAGCCAGATTTTCGTCGGCTGACAATTCGGCCATGACGATTGACTAATTTGGTAAGTAGCTCGATATCCTTGTAATCCACGTACATAGGTCTAGGACGTTTGCCTTCGACAAGTAGAGGATCTCGTTTTTTAATTTTGGTCCGTAGACGCGCCCTTTTTCGAGGAACTTTTTTTCCATTTGGGGGGCGACGGGAATTGAACATAGCCAGCGAGTTTGTTTAAACGAAACGAATTGAAGAAACGCAGCGCGTTTAGGGCAACGTATCGTAGCCGTTCACTATTACTCCTTCAATAGCCAATGCCGCTCGATGCGACGCATTTTTTCGAGGAGATGCTATCCGGCGGTTTTTCGTTCGCCTTAGTTGTAGTTGGCAACCCAGCTTGCTGGTCGATTCTATTCTTACAACCCGTAAATTTCCTTCGACAATCAGCAAAAACCGGGGTTTCGCCGATTGAAAAGGCAATCGTCAACCAATCCCCCTAAGTATTTTGCTCTGGAACCCGATGATGTTCCTTGAAAACTTATTTCCAAGGATATTGAATCGTGCAAACAAGTGTTTCTTTAACTTCGCCATTGCAGGCGACATTCCGTGTATTGGGACTTCGCTCAAATCTAGCAAGCGTAGAGGTGCTTGGTCAGGCACTGGGAAGCCCTTTCGAGCAGATTCGGCTCGCAGCCTTGCAGACGTTGATCAATCGCGGTGGTGAGTCTGAAATGTCCGTCATCCTAGAAAGGATTGACCAATGCAACGAAGCCGAATTGCCATTACTAGCAAACCAGGTTTCCCTCCTGCGTTCTCC
>JAYVBW010000336.1:0-5392 GCA_043750255.1 Pirellula sp. | reverse complement strand
CTTACAATCGCCCGTTCCTGAATGATGCAATAACGCTGATCGAAGGTTATGGTCGATCGCAGGGAGTCGTCTTTCGGCATGAAGACCAAAGGTTCGAGGGACAAACACCGTCTGAGATTGCGTCAATGGCAATCAGCGATTCGACTGTCGTGATGGTGAACCGCAATCAGGGAAGTGGAACCAGAATCTTAATTGATCGACTTCTTGCTGGTGCAAAACCTAGCGGCTATGCGGTCCAACCCAGCAACCACAGTGCCGTCGCGGCGGCCATTAGTCAGCACCGAGCCGATTGGGGTATCACCATCGAAGCAACGGCGAGATCCAGTCGTCTTGCATTCGTCCCACTTCGAAACGAACAATACGATTTCGTCATTCCAAAAGCTCGCTTGCGTCGACCCGCCGTTCAGGCCTTCATCGCACTTCTTGCAGACAAAGAGATACGCCGGGGATTGCAAAGCATGGGCTTTACCTTGTAGCGATTTTTACGTGGCCCTGCGGCACTGTAGAAATAGTGGCCCCGCGGCTCCGCCCGCGGGGATCTGCGATTGTCAGCGGACGGAGCCGCTGCCCCACATTGCGCGAAGCGAAAACGAAGATTCAGAATCGAGACGACACAGCCGGTCCTTCATGTCGAAACAGAATTTCGCCGCGTCCCAGGGACACCATGTCGCCATGATAAAGATCAACCTCCGATGTCATCAAAGCTTGGTCGACACGGAAGCCCTTGTCCATCAATGTTCTTAGCATGAGCTTAACGGTCTGGGGCGGGTAGGTAGAAGCATAACGAAAACTGGGAAGCAGTTGCGGTGGGTTGGGACCTAACAACGCAAGAGTTCCTCGACGCATTCCAGCGCCGGGCCGGATACCGCATTCGCCAAAGACTGCGACGGTTCCTGCGATCATGTTGAAGCCAATCATGTCGCCCGCTGAGCCGCCGATTGCGATTAAGCCACGACGCATCGTTAAACCTATTTCATTGCCTGCGTTTCCGTCGACTAAAATAATCCCTCCTGTCATCCCTTTTGAGGAACCTCGGTATGCGGCTCCTGTGAGGTGGCCGGCGTTTCCTTTGATATGAATGAGGCCCCTGTGCATCTCGGCTCCGACCCAACCCCCCGCGTTACCCTCGACTACAATGTTACCGCCCCGCATCTGGCTGCCAACATGCCGTCCAGCCGCCCCATGAATCGATACCAACCCGCTGGCCATGTGGGCTCCGATCCAATGAACACCCGACAAATTCCCTTCGAAGTCCATTCGTTTGTCACTGGGATCTCCAGAGACGTTGAACATCTCTGCCAAGGGGATCTTGCGATTACCATGGAAAATTTCGAATCGCTCGACGTCTGCAATGGACTTGTCACAAGCCCAGTCAGGCGTGAACCCTTCAATTTCGACCGGGACTAAAGTTTGAGCGTTGTAGGTCAGCCTGATCGCCATTAGTTCAAATTCCCCTAGAGTGAGACCTGTTCAGCATTGGCAAAATGCGCTCGGTACATGAGACTAACTTCTTTATCCATTTTTCACAATTGCCAGACTTCATGGAATTCAACGTCGAGATGAAAAAGGGTGCGATTGTTTTGTGCGGTGGAAAGTCCAGCCGCATGGGACAGGACAAAGCGACGTTGCCGTTCGGGCCGGAGCTGATGCTGCAGCGAGTCGTACGGATTCTCAGCCAAGTCATCGACCCGAATGCCATAGTTGTTGTGGCTTCGCCAGAGCAATTTCTGCCGCAACTTCCGGACCAGGTCATTGTCACTCGGGATGAGCGCCCAAACCGTGGACCACTAGAAGGAATCGCGAACGGACTTCGATCGATGCCGAACTATATTGATGCCGTCTACGCGACCAGTTGTGATGTCCCACTTATGGTTCCGGAATTCGTGGCTCAAATGTTTGATCAGCTCGGAAAAAACGAAATTGCTGTCCCCTATGACGGCCAGTACCATCATCCGTTGGCGGCAGTCTATCGTCCACGCGTTCTCGCGGTGATTGAGCTGTTACTTGCGTCCGATCGACTTCGCCCACGATTTCTGTTTGATGAAGTCGCGACAGTAGAAGTACCCGTTGATAGGCTTCGCGAAGTGGACCCGGCACTTTCGACTTTGATGAACTTAAATCACCCGGAAGACTATCAAACTGCGTTGAAGCAGGCTTTTCCAATAAAGAAAGGCTGAATTTATTTTGAACAGGGTTGTCGCTCCACTCCGCACCGCGTTTGATGAATGGATCGACTTTGTTTCGTGAACGATTCCAAAAGATGCTTGTGTCGTGGTGGCCGAGAGTCTATCGCTTGATTTTTGAAATTGTTGCACATACGATGTGATCTTGGGGACTCCATTGGTGCGTCTACAGTACTACTTATTTCAGACTTCTGGAAGGTTCGAAGCATGGATCGAGACACACTAAACACAGCCATTAGCGATGGACCTATTCGAATCACGATGAACGATGGCTCAACGTATGATATTCAAGATCAAAAGTCCATGTTGGTCGATGCAACGACTGCCTATGTGCTCCAACGAGCGAGCGACGGACGGTTGCGGGCCGTTTGGCTTTCGTTGGTCTGTATGGTCAAGGTCGAGCGTCTGTTGACAGCACCGCTCGTCTGAAAGGTGCGATGCGTTGATTGCATTCTTTACAGTTACCGTCGAATAGAGCCCTGACTATTTCGTTCCTCACCCTTTGAACCTATCAATGCCTCCTCCCATCTCGCTCGGACTCGACTTCGGGACCGAATCTGTTCGCGCAATCCTTGTCGACGCAACCGGTAAACAACGCGGTCTTGCAACCAGCGACTATGCCCACGGGCAAATCACCGAGTGCTTGCCCGGTACCAAAGAGTCACTGCCGCCGCGATATGCACTGCAATCGCCGAGCGACTGGCTCGATTCCGCAGCCATCGCATCTCGCGCCGCCATCGCCGAAGCAAAAATTTCCCGTGACGACATCGTCGGTATCGGTGTCGATTTTACAAGCTGTACCATGCTGGCTACGACCCGCAATGGCACGCCGCTTTGCGAGTTAGATTCGTACAAGCATATTCCACTCGCGTGGCCAAAACTTTGGAAGCATCACGGAGCGCTTGAGCAAACCGAGAGGCTCAATAGGATCGCAAAACAGCGTAACGAATCTTTCCTGCGACGGTATGGTGGTACGATCGGCTTGGAATGGTTCTTTCCTAAAATGCTCGAAACGATCGAGTGCGCACCGGATGTCGCAGCGGCCGCCGAAGTTTGGTTGGAAGCTGGCGACTGGTTCGTGTGGCAACTCGTTGGCGGTCCGGCAGAGACGCTCACACGATCCACTTGCCAAGCAGGTTACAAAGCCATGTGGTCCGTCACCGACGGCTATCCATCAAGCGACTTTTTTCACGCTGTCCATCCAGAACTTGCCAGGGCAGCCGCTGAATGCCTGCCTGGTGTCATGCGTTCGCCTGGTGAACGTGCGGGCAAACTTACTGACACGATGGCCGATCGACTTGGACTTCGAGCCGGAACGCCTGTCTCTGCCGCGATTATAGACGCCCACTCTGCGGTCCCTGGTGTCGGTGCGGCCGAGCCCGGCACGTTGGTCATGGTACTCGGTACAAGCAGTTGTCACATGCTCAACTCCACCATATTTTCCGAAGTCCCCGGTGTTGCAGGAATTGTAGAGGGCGGCATTCTCCCAGGTATGTTCGGCTACGAAACAGGACAAGCCGCAGTTGGTGATGCGTTCGCATGGCTTCGCCGATTGCTCGGACTCGATTCCTTTGAATCGATCGCCGTGTCGGCAAAACAATTGCGTCCCGGAGCAGACGGTGTGCAATGCTTGGACTGGATGAACGGTTGCCGCACGCCGCTGATGGACGGTGCGCTTCGTGGAGCGTTCACCGGCCTCGGACTGGAACATGGTCCACAGCATCTGTATTTGGCACTCATGGAAGCGTCAGCCTTTGGACTCCGTTGGATTGTTGAATTGCTTCGCGATGGCGGAGTCGCAATCGATCGACTGATTGCCACCGGAGGGTTACCGCACCACAACCGAGCAATCGTCGAGGTGTATGCCGACGTGCTTGGTCTCGACATTGAAATCCATCCCTCGACCCAAGGACCGGCCATCGGTGCTGCGGTTTTGGGTATGATCGCTGCCGGGCCGGAAGCGAGTGGATTTCAATCCGTGGTCGAAGCCGCCACCGCAATGGCAAGCGTGAGTCGCGGCAAGCAAGACATCGTCCACCCGCGTCCAGATCGTACTGAACTCTATAACTCCCTTTATAAAAACTACCGCCGCTTAGCCGCACACACTGCCAACCAATCCGCATCATTATGACCACCAATCAATACAAATCAACCATTACCCTGGTCGCATCCGGCGATCTTCGCGACTCAGCCAACCGTGTCTGTTGGCCAGCGCAGCAACAAATGGAACAACAACTCACCGCTGCCATCGCAAGCTTCGGTCACCAAGTAAAACGTGGACACGAATTCGATTCGTCTCGCGGCCACGGCTTCATCTCGTCGCAACGACAAGGCATCGAGGTCTTCAAAACGATCGACCCCAACGCCCCATTAATCGTAGCCGAAGCCGTGTGGCAATACTCGCATCATGTGCTCGCTGGACTGATGACTCATAAAGGTCCCATCCTCACCGTCGCCAATTGGTCGGGGCAATGGCCCGGTCTGGTAGGACTACTCAATCTCAACGGTTCCTTGACCAAAGCTGGTGTGAAGTACAGCTCGCTGTGGAGCGAAGCGTTCACCGATAAAGCATTTACCAGCAAGCTCAAAATTTGGCTCGAAACCGGTGCGGTGACTCACGACACTTCACACGTCAAGCCGCTTGACCCCAGTCGCTGCGATCCGCAAGCACAATCCGTCGGAAAACAAATCGCCGCTACGTTACGACGCGACAAAGCGATCTTAGGCATCTTCGACGAAGGCTGCATGGGGATGTTCAATGCCATCATCCCCGATTCGTTGCTCAATCCGCTCGGCGTGTTCAAAGAACGCCTTAGCCAATCGGCACTCTACTACGAAACCCGCCAAGTCAGCGACATCGAAGCACAAGGCATTCGCACTTGGTTAGACAAGCAGGGAATGGTCTTTCACACCGGTCCCAACCATGCCACTGACTTGACCGATGCCCAAATCCTCGACCAGTGTCGCATGTACATTGCCACAGTTCGTATTGCCGACGACTTTGGCTGCGACGCGATCGGAATTCAGTACCAACAAGGCTTGAAGGATTTGTTGCCCGCCAGCGATCTCGTCGAGGGGATGCTCAACGACTCCGTTCGTCCGCCGGTCAAGTCTCGCGACGGCTTGCGAGAGCTGTTCGCAAATCGACCGCTGACGCATTTCAATGAAGTCGACGAATGCGCTGGCTTGGACGGACTGCTAACCGATCG
>JAYVBW010000335.1:0-4691 GCA_043750255.1 Pirellula sp. | reverse complement strand
TTGGCCAGTGCACTCACGGCGGCTAGCAGCATCGAACCTTCAACGCAAAACATGCCGATCTACTTCGTAGTAACAAGCGACGAAGAAATCGGAATGATGGGTGCTCAAATAGTTAACGCCAAATCAAAGTACTTTCAAGAAATGGTAGAGGGTGACACAGTTGGCATAATAGGGGAGCCCACGCGGTTGGGGGTATTTCACTCCCACAAGGGCGCTCAACGTTTGGCCATTCGAGCGAGGGGGCGAAGTGCCCATACCAGCACAAACCAAGGGCTTAACGCAAACTACCAATTGATACCAGCGTTGCCAGAACTTTTGGCGATCCGAGAGGAGAGTGAAAAAAACGCTAACTATAGAAACTTGAATTTCGATCCACCGACGCTCTCATGGAACATGACTATTACTAACGAGCCCGAAGCAGTCAACGTGACGACGTCTTTGGCGCAAGTAAATATCTTCTTGCGGACCATGCCAAATGTAGATCATTCACCGTTGCTAACGGCCATTAAGAACTTGTGCGACAAGCACCAATTGGAAATGGACATGAACGAAGCAGTCGAACCGTGGCAGGTGCCGACCGATGCACTTTGGGTCCAAGAGATGTTGGCATTGGTAGGTAGCACGGAATCGCACAGCGTCTGTTTTGCAACGGACGCAGGTATCCTGCAGCGCTTACAACGGATGTTGATTTGTGGGCCAGGTAACATCCAACAAGCCCACCGAAGCGACGAGTGGATAGGTTTTGATCAACTTAAAAAAGGCGTCGAAGTCTTCCGGCGAGCCTTTCAACACTGGGCATGCGACTCAGCGCGAATTGGTCCCGGTAGGGACGACGGACTGTAGCCGGTGGTGCCAACCCACCGGTTCACGGATTGTTCTACCATCCCTCCGGGATTCGTGCCCTATTGCTTAGGCTTCTCACCAACGACCAGCTCATCGTGCTCAGACAATTCACCATCAATCAATTCCGTATAGCGATTGTCGGAGATACCTGTTCGCACAGGCTTGCCCCTCAGGAATTTCCCTTCCGCAATCCAGACATGCCGTAAGTTTTGCGCTCGGGTTGCCGCAGCTTTTTCGTCCGCCGACATTTGTTTGGCCGTGTCCGTAACGACTTGTTTTTGCTCGTCCACCCCGTCAATGATTTTTCGATCGTCAGGATGCACTTTATCTCGAGCCGGATAAAACCGAAGGGCAGCGTTGGGGACTCGGACGATGCCTTCTCGTTTCCTAATTTGAAAGGATAGGTTGGCGGTCATCCCAGGAAGCAATTTTAGATCGGTGTTAGGAGTCTCCACAATGACAGGATATGTGATTACATTCTGCTGTTCCGTACTGCTTAATCGCACTTGAACAATCTTGCCTTGATCAAATAACTCTTCGGGATAAGCATCGACAGTAAACCGAACAACTTGACCGTCGCTCTGAGCTTTGCGAATCATTCCGATGTCGGCCTCATCTACGGAAGCATAGATGTGCATTCGCTTGTCCATTTCCGGTGCCACGACAAACATTTCTGGCGTTTGAAATTGCGCAGCCAGAGTCTGACCAATATCGATCTTCTTCTCAATAACAACACCCTCACAGGGCGAAAGGATATCGGTGTAAGCGAGATTTGCCAGCGAGTTATCCAACTGAGCTTTCGCCTGGTCTACATTCGTCTTCGAAACCTGCAACTCAGCATCCCGAGTCATGCGAACAAAGCGAAATTGATCCAGTTCAGCCTCCGAAATGAAATCCCGGTTGCCCTTTTTTAGTTCACCGCCACGGCGTTCGTCGTTGATGGCTTGTTGTTGAAGGGCTTCCGCTCTCGCGACTTCGGCCAGCCGAGTCTGAAGAAGTGCCTGGTCCCGAGCCACTGTCGACTTATAAATACGCGAATCGATACGGGCCATGAGCTGTCCTTCTACTACTTTGCTGTTGTAGTCGACAAATAACTCGCTAATGGGACCGCTAACCGATGCACCGACACTCACGCGATGAATGGGTTCCACTTTGCCGGTCGAGTTTACCGTCTGCGCAATATCGCCTTTAGAGACGCTCTGAGTACGCCATAGAGTCCGATTGCGAACATCCAAATAAGTTTGGACTGGATAGTACACTGCGACCCCGATACCGCTTACAACCCCAGCCACCAGCAGCAGTCTAAACAAGGTCTTCATGAATTCGTTTTCGTTGGCTGGAAATGGCTAAAACCGCGATTCCCATAGAAATCGCAAGTCCGCCGCCACATAACCAGGATATCGGAATGTGCTTGGTATCGTCACCAAACCACTTCGCAAGGTCTTGTTCGGTGAATCTAGACATACTAAAAATAAGTCCATTGTGCAGCGTATGCAATAAAATACCTGGCCACAAAGAACCAGTTCGGATTGCGACGTAGCCGAGGGCTACTCCTAAAATAATCGTTGGCAAAAATTTTTCGATGGACAGGACGCTTCCCGCAATCACATGGAACAACCCAAAAAGGAGAGATGAAAATAATACACTGCGATACGCTGATAGTTTCGAGCGAAAGGCGGACAGTACAAATCCCCGGAAAAAGAATTCTTCCGCTATCGCGGGGGCTACAGCTCCGGTCAACAAAACAATCCAAAACGGAACAGCCAGGAAGTCAGCCTTAAGTTTTAGTTTATCCGCTTCGGTCAGTTGTGCGGCTAAGCTCCAGCTCTCGAGCAGCAAGTAAGCTTCAAAAGCCACCATCCACAACCCGGCGCTCAACAAAACGACTCCAACTACGTAGCCCAACCAACGACCCATCCGTTTAGACAGAGGCTCGCCAAAGCCAGTCCCTTGACCAAGCCTAAACGTGGTTGAGAAGTCTATTCGACGGTACCAAGAAAAAGCCAAAGGCATGACCAAGAACAAAAGGAATAAAATCGCGGCATTGAAAAACAGTGCCCAGCTCCCTTTCAAGTCAATGATTCCGCCAAGGTTCGAGGCGACGAAAAACATAGGGAATAAAACCGCCAAATAAATGGCGAGTTCGCCAACGTCGGGCAGCATCTGCTTCTTTTTTGGGCGACCGAATAGTTCTGACCACGACTCCTGCGACCCCGACGTGGCCGCTTCGGCACCAAATAAACGAGCAGCAACCACCAAAGTAGCGCAGGCGTAGATGATCGTGGAAAAGACGGCTGCGAACGCGGGCACCAGCGACGATTGGCCCGTCATGATGTCACGTGAAAGCATCAGGATGTTCACGAGCGGTACGATTCCAAGCAAAGTTGTAAATTGCACATTGGGCATCAAGGTCACAAGACCTGGCCCAAGCGATAAAAGCATTACGGGTATAAGATAAGCCTGGGCTTCTTTGAAGCTGCGGGCAAAGGAACAAAGCGCCAAAAGGATCGCGCTAAAGAACGAAGCAAATATTACCAATAAAGGTAATATCTGGACAAAAATCCATATCGAAAACCCGTTCTTACCTAAGAGTGCTTGCCCTAATCCGCCAAAGGATAGCGTCATCCAGGTAGCAAAAAGATTTGCCAAAGCAGTCAAAACGGCAACCGTAACCACCGCAACGTATTTGCTGAACAACAACGCAAATCGCGGGGCTGGAGTCGCGATCAACGCCTCCATGGTACCCCGTTCGCGTTCGCCAGCGGTCAAATCGATTGCCGGGTACACTGCTCCGGTGATTGTCATCAAAATAAGTACCAGCGGGATGACTCCGGCAATCGAGGCTGAGAGATCTGCTCGCTCCGCGATACCTTTGGCATTGAAAGTCATCGCTACCGGGAGCTTGCGATCGACGCGCTGTCGAATCATGTCGGCTTGGTAGTCATTCATCAATTGAGTTGCGAGACGAAAAACGGACAGAGCAGCTTCACTTCGTAAATCATTTTGCCGAAACTCAGCCTCAATTTCGTAGGCGGGCACAGAGCCTCGTTCCAATTTGACCTGCTCAACATTCAATTGGGTGATGACTAAGTCGAGGTGTCCATCTCGCAAAGCTTTGGAGAGAGATTCTTGATCCGCAATGAGTACGTCAAATTTCGGTAATAAGTCGGAGCTAGGTTCATCCATTCCAACAGGATCCGCTGTACTCGTGGGTGCGTCCGTGCTCTTTTGTTCGGCAGTCCGCGTGATCGTGATCGGTGAAACAAAGCCTCCAGCAATCGCCTGCCTAGCCTCAGCAAGCATACCCTGAACCTGGTTCGCAGTGTCCTCGGTCTCAACCCCAAGCACAAATGCAGGTTCCGCTTTAGTCTTGGTAACAGACCCGATCACCAGCCGTTGCAGTGCCATACTTAAAAGGGGGTAGACCAAAATTGGCATCAACACTAACGTAAAAAGCGTACGACGATCGCGGAGACTTTCCCTTAGCTCCTTTTGACAGAGTCGCCAAAGTCGGCCGTTGCTCAGATACTCGTTCATGCCTCAGTCGACAGTTCGTTAAACGGAATAGCTACAGGGTGTGTATTTTGTGGGGCATTGATAAAAGCGATAAACATATCGACGAGGTGTTGTTTTCCTGTCGCTTGCTGCAACTCGCTGAGCGTACCCTCAAACTGAAGATTTCCCCGGTGCAATAGTCCAAATCGATCACAAACTCGCTCAGCTTCATCGAGTCGATGGGTTGATAGTAGTACCACTTTTCCTCGTAGCTTTAACAAATCGATGAACCGAAAAATGGCTTGACTACCAACAACGTCTAAGCCCCGAGTAGGCTCATCTAGCAACATCAC
>JAYVBW010000334.1:0-15516 GCA_043750255.1 Pirellula sp. | reverse complement strand
TCAATCACGAGCGGCGAACGCGGAGTGGGACGCAGCACAGTGTCCATGCACATGGCGCGATGTGCGGCCAACGCCGGTTTGCGAATCGCTTTGGTCGATGGCGATACTTACTGTCCGAGCCTCATCGATCAACTTAGACTCGACATGCAACAGGGCTGGCAAGACTGCTTGTTTGAGAATGTTCCGTTGCATGAAATCGCAATCCACTCGATCGCAGATCGAATCACGCTCTTTCCATTAACAAGCGTCATATCACAACAACAAGTGCATGCCAATTTACATCGCATGGCCAAATTAATTCGGCGAATTTCCAACGCCTTCGATATGGTATTCATTGATGCCAATCGACTCAATTTGGAGCAACGGGACCTGGTTGGTATGGCTCAAGAAACAGTCGTTGATGCTGCGATAGTTGTCGTAGATACAGAATTGAGCATCAAGGAAAAAGTGGATTCGGCAGTAAGTATTCTGCAAGGTATGGGGATTGCATCGATTGGACTTGTCGAAAACTTTCAATCCTAAGCGTTCACTTTGAATTGGCTCTCAACACTAAACGACTGATAGGTTCAATCCCATGTACCAAGCTCACTGGGGCCTTCACGGCCGACCGTTTGATAGCCGGCCCGATGCCTCCTTTTACTTCCCGTCGGAGTCGCACCAAGCAGCAGTTTTGAAATTGCATTTCGCGATCGAATCACGTCGATCCGTTGCTGTTGTATGCGGCGAGCCTGGGCTTGGAAAAACGATGCTTTTGGATACGGTTTTTTCCCAATTGCCTGAGTTTGCTGTACCGACGGTCCGTGTCGTTTATCCAGCGATGCCACCCGATCAATTGCTTCGGTATATCGCGAGGCAAATCGCACCACAGGAAGGGTCCGACACATTGGGCGGGGTAGGACAATCGATTGAAACGATCGAACGCATTTTGCGCCACAATATTGGCGACGACCAACATGCAGTGATTGCGATTGATGAAGCCCATTTGCTTGAGAATTTTGGCTCGCTGGAACCTTTGCGATTGCTTCTGAACTTAGGGAACGAGCTAATCAAAGCGGAGTCAGCAATGACTCTCGTATTGTCTGGATCGCCGACGTTGTTGTCGCATTTGGCTCGCCAACCCGCGCTAGAGGATCGTATCGCCGTTCGTTGCGTCCTGGAACGGTTCGGGAGTGAAGAAACCGCAGCTTACATTCGCCATCGATTGCAGTCAGCTGGCTGGAACCAGCCGCTGATGTTTGACGAAGAAGCAATGGGATTGATTCAGGAAATGACATTGGGCGTGCCTCGACGCATCAACCGACTGTGCGATCTTGCGTTGATGGTGGCGTACGCGCAGGACAAATCTCGGATTGACGCCTTCACGATTGAGACCGCAAACGCAGAACTTACGAGCCGATCCGCTGTCGCCGCTTAACTCCGTTTCCCGCCTTGTAGGATCGAGGGTTTCCCGCCTCGTAGGATCGAGGGTTTCCCGCCTTGTAGGATCGAGGGTTTCCCGCCTCGTAGGATCGAGGTCGCGAATCACGGAAGCTCTTTGACTATGACGTTGCGGAACTGAACCAAGGAAGGAGGCCCGGTCCATTTCCCATCTTTCTTGCTGCCATGATGTTGTAAGCCGATCGGACCTCGCAGCGGCATGCCAGGAATCGTTGCCTCCGTTATGACAGCCTCATTATTCAGCACCACGCTAACGGTTTCATTGCGCACGGTAATTTCAAAACGATTCCATTGACCGATCGGTTTGTCAGCCTTCATTCGGGGAGTCACCGCCGCGCGAACTTCTTTGGGGAAATTCATATCTCGACGGACGCCGTACATTTCGCCCGAGCCGACTGGCCAGCACCAGATGTTGACTTGATGCTTGCTGCTGCCACGCAACAGGATACCTGAATCGGAATCCGGTATCGACAATTTGATTGGCTTGCCGTCGGCATCCACGGCTTCGGATCCGTCCGGAAGTATCTGAGCTACATTCGGATTCGTATAGGGTGTTTCCTTGATTCGCCAGTCAACGATCAATTGAAAGTTGCCGTACTCGCGTTGCGACCAAAGCGATTTGTCGCCGGTCGCTTCGCTTTCCGCGTCATAGTCCAAGACTTCACCAGCGACTTTCCAGTGGCCGTTATCCCCTGCGGGAACTTTCCAGTTTTCTAAATCGATGCCCGTGAACAATGGGACACGACCCTCGCCCGAGAGGGCCGTCTCGGTTTCGGTTGCGTTGGTCGAAGGCAATTCTTGTATGCGTAGATTTCGAAAATGACATTCGGATCCCTCGGACTCCAAGAAGATGTAGCCTTTGCGAGGCCAGCAATTTTTGCCGACAGTGACTTCCTTTCCGTTGACGCTCAGCCGAATTTCGCCGTTGTCGGCTACCACTTTGTAATGATTCCACTCAGGCGAACTTTTAGAAAGTTCCTCGAGCGGAAAGCTCCTTGCGCCACTCACAGCGACCTTTCCGACCGGAGTCATTTTTGCACCGTGGATCGGAAAAATATCGCCGTGAGTGGTGAACCGCTCATTCCTTCCCTTGGCGTCGTACGCATTGTCGAGAATCTGAACTTCGATTCCGCGAGTAAACGGGATGCCGACCGAAGGAACTCCATCACCCCAAAGGAATAATCCTGCATTTCCGCCCGGCTTCATGTGTCGCCATTCGAGCTCAACAATGCAGTTTTCGTACATCCGATCGGTTCGCATCACTCCCGTTGGCTTGCCAGTCGAGATGATCATTCCATCTCGAGCGGTAAAGGTATTTGGGGCGACATTGACTGGCACCCATCCCGTAAGATCCTTTCCATTAAATAAGGAGACCGACGGAGCGAGCTCCTTTGGAACCTGGGCTTGAATTGTCGGCGATAAGATCGAAGAAAAAAATGGCGTAAACGCAAATATGCAGACGCAGGATCGTACAAGTTTCATAGCACAACTCCAGAAGGAAAGCGAAGATTTGAGCAGGATGAAGATCTGTGTTTAATATTGTAGTCGAAACGCAATCGCCAAATTGGGAGTACGATAAACAACTTACCTAGGAATTTCGGCGGGTATTTGGTCGCAATCAGCTACCTATTGCTGGTTGTTGTTGCGTCGCACAGTGAAACGCTCCTAAGCCCCAAATGAAGTCGGATGCATCCATGCATACCACCCGACGCTCTGGCATTAGATCTTGCAAGATACCCGCAGCCAAATCGTCCGTTTCACGAAAGCCAAACGTCGGCATGATGACGATCTCATTGGCGATGTAAAAATTGCAGTAGCTCTCAGGCACTCGCTTGCCTTGGATCCAACGAGGCGGTGGCGTCATCAGTGGAATAATGTCGAGTGGCCGACCCTCAGCGTCCGTCATTTCGATAAGGTGTTCCCGTTGCAAGTTTAATTTGTCCGCGTTGCTGTCGTTACTAGAATAGGAAACGGCTGCAACGACGAGACCTGGTCGAATAAACCTTGCTAATTGATCGATGTGACTATCGGTGTCGTCACCGGCCAATGCTCCGCCATCGACCCAAAGTACTTTTCGAATTCCAAGCATCCGTTTCAACTCGGCTTCGACCAGTTCGCGAGTCCAATGAAAATTGCGAGTGGAGGCAAGCAAACAACTGCTGGTGGTCATCAATGTTCCCTGGCCATCGGTCTCCATGCCTCCCCCTTCGCCAACTAAACTCGAACCGAACGACACCATCGCAAGTTCTCCTTCCTTGCGCAACTTGCCTTGATCGCTTAGCATCTCACAGATCTTTGCCGACGCGGATGCGTCTTTTTCGTGCGGGTACTTGCCTCCCCATGCGTTGAACCGCCATCGTGTTGCACCTAGCTTTTTTCGATCGTCACTCAACAAAAAAGTTGGACCAAAATCGCGAATCCAGCAATCGTTGGTGTCCGTCTCATGGATCGTGACATTGGTTGCGCCACTTAGAAACTGACTCGCTTGTAATGTCGCATCAGGTGTGCCCCCGAGGACATGAACATGCTCGACTTCTGCCAGGGCGCGGACCATTTGTTCTGTCACATTGGGGATGTTGTTGAATTTGCCTGGCCAGGTTTTTGCATTGTGAGGCCAAGCTATCCAGGTCGCTTCGTGTTTTTCCCATTCTGCTACCCACCCGTAACCAGCATCCACCGCCGATCCGGTAGTCGCTCCATCTTTTTCCAACATAGGTCAATCGATTGTATTGTTAAGTTCTGTGAAATGAATCCGTCTTTTGACGACCGCGATCAAGCCTTAATGGCCTCAATCAATCGGCTAAACACAACCTATTCTTGAAACGCCCGTTCTCCGCCGTTTATGGTCGCCATTGATCTGAGCGCCGCTGGTGTGGTGTTGCTCGACAAGAATCTTACGGAACCATCAGCAAAAGTACAGTTAGCTCCTCCAGTATGACTGTGGCGATGCGATCCGGAAAATGCAGCCAAGAATTCGGCAAGGTCACCATCACTGGGCTCCATCCAATGGACGCTTTTGGCGGGATCCGTTTCATACACCATGACCGTGTTAGAGGTGCCGTCCGTTATCTCGCGGAATGTGATCGGAGTTTCTCCTGGAAAAACGCCTTGTGGATCTACGATCGCCAAATAGAGCGTTTGACCGGAATCCAAATTGGAACTTGGGCATTTGTATGACGGAATTTCCCTCCCAAACGCGAATGCATTGTCTGGATGGTCCCACGGCTTACTGAAGTCAATTTCTGAATACAGTTGACTCTCCTCCATGTAGGGGAGAATAAGCGTTCGCCAGCTATGCAATCGGTTTCCATCGCTATCGACTGTATAAGCGGGTGGCAATGATTTGTACGTGTCGGCATAGTTATGGATTGCCAAGGCAATTTGTTTCATATTGTTGCTGCATTGCATTCGTCTTGCTGCCTCCCTCGCCGATTGAACGGCCGGAAGCAATAAAGCAACCATTATCCCTCCACAAACCAGAAACAACATCCCGCATGCTGCAAGGACTGCGAACACAATAACGACGGTAGTACCGCCGCCGTTTTTCCTAGAATTCTCAACGTACGACATGGTCTTATTCCTTTGCTTTAGAATGCTGTGTGAGACCCTATTTTACTAAAACATAGCTTTGTTGTTACCATTGCATGTACTCCTCAAGCGAATCACGAATCAAGTCGATAGCAGGGCTGACTCCAGTCCAAAAATGAAAGTCCACCGCCGCTTGATGTGCCATCCATTCCACAGGATCGATGTGATTCATATTGTGGACTTTCACGGAATCTCTCCAAGATCGCAATTGCTTCTCAGAGGCAGAGGCGAGAACAAGGCAATTGGCCGATTTACTCCACGACAAGCCCGCGATTTGACGTGAAAGCGTAGCGTTTGGGACGGAGGCCAATACCAAGCAGTCAACTCGCGAACCGCTTTGCGAAAATTCCTCTAGAGATGCAAACTCCAACGAGTCTTTGACTTCATTCGGATTTTTTCCTTCTAGTTCAAACTGCTTCGGTTGGTCCCCGATTCCCTCACGCACAACGACGATACGCTTTGCTAACTCGGGACTTGCTAACCGCATCGCGTTTGCAATTTTGGTGTCACCCACGACTAAAATCGTCGATTGCCAATCGCTCGCTTGGTCTGCGCTTTCGGGGGAAATCGCGGTCCGAGAAGCCGCGAGTAAAGGCTCGATGCAGTTGATAATTCCCGTGCCAAGCGTGTTGTCGCCCAGCCACGAACTTCCATCTAGCCGAGCGACATTGGCGCGTCCCAAGCACATTGCCGATTCCGTCACACTATCCAGCAACGACATCACTTCGGATTGAAAGGGATCAAAAAGGGCCACTCCGCTTAGCCCTAACGCTTGAACACCACGAAAGGCAATCTCAAATTGGTCGACTTCCACTTGAGACGTAAAAAATCGCCAATCAACACCACAAGCTCGGGCGGCACGGTACATCACAAACTGAGTCGGATTGCCTGCAACGGGATTGCCCAAGCAGCATACGTACGGTTGGAGTACACGGGTTAAATTCATGACTAAAAGACCAGCGATAGCGAACCGACACGCCGAAGTGTTTCGGACATCAATGCATCTTCGCCAGCCTCATCGTCGGCTTCGTAGGTAACTGAAAATCGCAAGAAACTACCAGCATCATCCCAAGGAACTGTCACCATCGAATGCTCGGTGATGAAATATTGAGAGGCTTCTTCGGCATTTGCGAACTGCAATCCTCCCAGAATGCCTTTAGGCGCTTTGGTATAGAGAAAATAACTTCCGCCAGGAACATCGCATGTGAATCCACAACTGCGAAGGCATGCCACCAACTTTTCTAGCCGACGGCGATACTTCGTATTGATACGTTGAGGAATCTCGGGCGAATCAAGTCCTATGATGGCGGCCCGCTGCACTGCTCCAAATTGGCCACTGTCGCAATTGTCCTTAACATCGGACAACGCTTGAACGATTCTTGCATTACCACAAACCCAGCCAATGCGCCAGCCGATCATGTCGAAGCCTTTGCTCATCGAGTGCACTTCGACACCGACGTCCATCGCGCCAGGAGTTTGCAGGAAACTTAATGGCTTGCCTCGAAAAGTTAACAAAATATGTGCGGCGTCCTGAACGACGATGAACTTATGTTTGTGTGCAAGCTCGACCATCTCGGCATAAAAATTGTGTGTTGCCACCTGTCCGGTTGGACTATTGGGGTAGTTGACCACAACCATCTTGGTCCGCCCCCACGTCTCGTCGTCGACTTGACTAAAGTCAGGATAGAAATGGTTTTCGGCCAAGAGTGGCAATCGATACACCGTGCCACCGTAGTATTTTGTATGAGTGCCAGCAACGGGATAGCCGGGCACAGTCATCATCGTGATGTCACCAGGGTTGATGAAGCACGCGGGCAACATAGACAAAGCGGTCTTGCTGCCAATGCAATGATTGATTTGGGTTGTCGCATCCAATTCGACTTGAAACTCGCGTTTCATGAATCGACTGACGGCTTGCTTAAATTCAGCGGGACCGTTGTCCATGTACCCGCGATTTTCCGTTCGATTGATCTCGACGGACATTTGTTGCCGGACTTTGCTGTCTGCCATCGAGTCGTTTTCACCGATGCCATAATCGAGCAGTCCGCGATCCGGGTAGTCAGCCATGGCTTTGCGTTTAGCCCGCTTGATCTTTTCGAACTTGTAGATCTCATTGCCTTTGCCGTAGCTAATACCGCCGATTCGCTCGGCGAAAAGCTCCTGGAAATAGGGGTCTTGAACAGCGGACGTTGGTTTAGCTAATGCAGATGCTGTCGACATGGGAATTAATACGTTTAGAGGAGTTGATTTAAAAAAGGCATACACAGCCCACTGAATGATACGCAAAAAACGCACTTTCATCCATTGAGCTGAGATCACCAAAACAATTTGACACGTTGTTATCTATCACGAAATTTTCGTGAACATGGGCCGGTACTTGTACTCCCGTGAATTAATCCTCTTCGTCGACCTCATCATTTTCTTCTAAGGCCTTAGCCACGGAATGCGACAATTCCATTTCCGAGTCCAAATCCCAGAACCCTAGCCCCTCTTCTAAATCTGTGATCTGGGCTGTCGGTTTTCCATCAACCAGTGCGAAAATACCGAAGTCTTCGAATGGCCGCTCGGGCGATGTGTACAAGTTGATACCGTCGAGGATGCGACCCAAGTCGCTTGCAAACCTGCGCTGCATGTAGCGTGCAAAAATCGCCAGATCCTGTGGATCCGCACCCGCTGCTAGCAGGCGTCGGACATGATCGCCGATTTCGTGATCGCCATCTTCGGCTGCTTCCTCGACCCAACTTGCATCGTGAATCGGGTTGAACAAATCCTCCGCAATTTCATGGAAACAAATGGTCTCAACAATTGGCTCCCCCTCTTCGACCGCGTCATGAGCCATCTCGTCCGCATCTTGAAATCCTCGAGCGTTCAAGAATTTAGTGATTTCTTCAATGTCTTGCTGTGGCATGGCGTTTGTCTCCTGGATAGTAAAGAGCAGTTGTGTTTTGAATCGTTCGGGTCGATGAGCCAAGTTCTAACCAAGCTGTTATGCATTTGGCAACAGGCAATCGAACTTATTTGTATAAGGACGCTCGCGATCGCGGAGCGATCGGCCACACTAGGTCGCCCTGAACACGATTCCGGCGTAGCCCACCACTCGGTCTGGATCCCCACCACTGCTTGCGCTGTTATCGTAGCTGACTTCTTCTACCGCAAACGACTCGCCCAGATTGATGAGCGTTTGCATGACGATCGCGGCCGGTACTAACCCGCACATACTAATGCGGTTGTCCCTGCAGACTTCAATCAACTGCTTTGGATCACCTGTCAACATCGCGTCTATCGCCAACCGGTCGCGCCGACGATTCTCAGCTTCGGGCGAATTGTGATTCATGTCGCTGGAAATCACCAAGAGAGGTCGTTCCCGCAAATCTCTCAGGACGTCAGCCAGATTTTCAGAAGCAAGCATGATCTCTTCAAGCGAGGCACTCTTTAAGGCTAACGCTACCAGCTTTGGTCGATTCTCCGGAGTGGAAAGGGCCTCAAGTATGGGAAGCTGTATCTCGATGCCATGTTCACGCGCATGGGCCGCAAGATCCAACTCAAGTCCTTCGACCCCATCGACTAGCCTCTGCATAAGCCCTTTGTCCGTCTGCCATCGATCGCCTCCAGGCAGTTCCCATGCCTGCGACGGCGATACAGCCCAATCACAACCCATCGCTGTATGCTTTGGACCAATAATCAACAGAGTGGACGGTAACTGTACTTTACTCCACACATCCATTGCAACTTGACCGCTGTAACGTAGACCGGCATGCGGTGTCATAATGGCTAGCGCGGGAGTGGGTAAAACATCTGCTGGCACCTTTGCTTTCAATTCAGCAACAAGCTGGCGTCGAGCCTCTGGATTAGCCGGATAGAATGTTTGTGCAACTGCGGGCATTCGAACATCTTCGCTGCTGAAGGCCATCGTCGCATTGCTTGCCAATAGTGAACTGGCAGTTGACATGCATCCCATCGAGTAAATGGCAATAGGATTTCGTCGTGTCCGGACGGAGAGTGCAGCCTCAGTCAACAGCGTCTCTATACTCTTGGTTGCGTCGAAGGCAACTGCGGCGCGATCTCCGCAAACTGCGACGAGCGCGCGGGACGCAGACTCAAGTCCAGTTGTTTCGCAGCGGCTCAGATCAGACTTCAATTCCTTGTTGTTCCAATCCTCAAACTGAACGGCACCATGATGAGCAGGGTCGAAAAGCACCGTAATAGCTAGTTCGATGTCGGTTGCTTTCTGGAATTGGGTTTTGGCAAGCACTTCCGATGCGGCTTTACAAAGATCGAAAAGACTCGATTGCAACGGCATATCATTTCGCATTGAGGTTTTTATCCAATGCGCTAAAGGTTTGGTCGTCTCTGTGTTCACAATCGACAGAACCAGTCCATTCACATTTCCGTCCATTGCATCCAGAGCGTAATAGGTTGGCGTGGCGCCATGAGACAAAGCAATTAAGTTCTGTGTAGCAACCTGCTTCAATTTCAATAGGCTGGAAATATCGCCGGGGGCCAGTCGAATTGGCACTTCTGAAGGCAGGCTGGAACTTTCAATTTTTCCCTCGATCACTACACCATCAAAAGTCTCCAAAAGTGTGTCGCCATCCATCCATGCCGCTTCGGGTAGCCCTGCTTTTCGACAAACACCTTCTAAAAACTGCTCCACGGTCCAATTCTGTTCAACCGGGACACTTGGTAATAGCAGTCCGGATTGCTGACCGCGTGTGATTTTGAGTCCGTGCTTTGCCACTTGAATGTGCTCGATCCGTCGATCCGCCGGAACAGTTAGAACGATCGGTGATGCTAGGATTGAAACATCGAGGTTAAGGTAAGCCAACTCGGCTGTGGATATGGCAGGCATCCGCGTGTCTTCTTTAGCAGTGCGTTGCGCTGAGGACACAATCGCTTCTCGCAACGTGGTCGGACGTCCTAGGAATCCACAGCAACCTCTTAGCTGTGATCCACGAGTGAGCGTCGTGAATAATCCCATCACGTGAAGATCCCCGATCGGGCCGAGACTGTTGAGCCATTCGTTAGTAAGTTTGCGGTTGCAAACAGAGGCGATGACCACAAACTGCGCAGCCTTTTGAATAGATCGCTTTTGCTCTTCGCTGAGTTCATCCAGTTTGAGCATTTCGAGTTTCATAGGAGCCGACAGGGATGAACTTGACATTGCTTCTTCCTTGGGAGTATAGGACGAACGATTTATGGGTGATTCAGGCGACCCCTGAGGTGCCACTTGGCGAGATTGCACTATCGGCAATGATACCCTACGGTTCCCGTCTGAAAGATCGGTTTGGCGGAAAGATTCCAAGTTCACCGGTTGCCGCTTACGTCCCCAGTCGCCAGGTGCATCGCTGAATCGCCCCGGCTGTTTTGCTCCACACGCCCTGCACAAATCACCAATTAGCCCGTACCTACCCAATTGATACCAATCGCGTTCGATCAGTAGGGCTGAACAGGAACAGCAATAAGTCGAAGCGTGAGCCAAGTCGTGGATATTCCCGACATAGGGATAGTGAAGTCCCGCTCGTTTTGCTATCGCATGCGCTTTAAGCAATGTTTCAGCGGGGGTAGGAGGCCGGTCCGTCATTCGAAAGTCAGGATGAAAAGCCGAGAAATGGACCGGCACATCGGGACCTAAGGCGTTGAGGATCCAATCGCACATGCGAGTCAGTTCGTCATCCGAGTCGTTCGCATCCGGAATGATGAGGTTGGTGATCTCAAACCAGACGTCGGTTTCATGCTTGAGGAAACGGAGCGTATCCAGTACTGGCTCAAGATGCGAGTAAGTGATCTTGCGATAGAAGTCTTCTGTAAAAGCTTTGAGGTCTACGTTGGCAGCATCCATGTGCACATAGAAATCGCGTCGGGCCTCGGGTGACATGTAGCCTGCTGTTACGGCTACGCTTTGGATACCGATTGCCCGACAAGCTATCGCTGTATCGATGGCGTATTCCGCCCAAATAACCGGATCGTTGTAAGTGAACGCAACACTTTTGCAGCCGAGTTCCTTTGCAGCCCTCGCGATAAGCTCGGGTTCAGCAATGGAACTTAGTTTGGCTACCTCCCGCGATTTGGAAATGTCCCAATTTTGGCAAAACTGGCAGCCCAAGTTACAGCCAGCCGTACCAAAGGATAGAACGCTTGTGCCCGGAAAGAAGTGATTGAGAGGTTTTTTTTCGATAGGGTCAATGCAAAAGCCGGTACTTCGCCCATAGGTGTCGAGCACCAAGCGGTTGTCTTCGATTTTACGCACGAAGCAGAAGCCCCGATCCCCTTCTTTCATTTTGCATTGCCGAGGGCACAGGTCGCAAACGATGCGATCGGTTGCTTCGTCCCGGTGCCACCATTTGCCTGGATGTACTGTACTCATAAGCTGCGGCCCAATAATTTAAGATAATCGCCATACGCATTCGGAAATTTAGTCGAGGCCTGCAGCAGTTGTTCGGCTGTCAAAAACCCGGATCGGTAGGCCACTTCTTCGAGGCATGCAATCTTTTGCCCTTGCCTCTTTTCAATCGACGCCACAAAGTTCGATGCGTCGAGCAACGCATCGTGTGTTCCCATGTCCACCCACGCAAACCCGCGAGACAGGCATTCCACTCGCAGTTGCCCGCGAGCCATGTACTCGCGCAGTAGGTCCGTGATTTCGAGTTCGCCTCGCGATGACGGTTTCAACTGCTCCGCCATCGCGACCACTTGGTCGTCAAAAAAATACAGACCTGGAATCGCGAAGTTCGAGGTCGGTTGAGTCGGTTTTTCAACGATGGAGATCGGCTGCCCGTCTTTTCCAAATTCAATCACACCATAGGCGCGAGGGTCGGTCACGTGGTACCCAAAAACTGTAGCACCAATCGCTTGCTCGGTGGCGCGTCGAAGAATCAGTCGGAAGCCATGACCATAAAACAGATTGTCCCCCAAAACCAGCGCCACTGGACTGCTTTTCAAAAATTCTCTGCCAATCAAAAACGCTTGGGCCAGTCCGCCAGGCTTGGGCTGCACCGCATAAGAAAGCTTCACTCCCCACTGCGATCCGTCTCCGAGCAGACGTTGGAAATTCGAAAGATCGTGATCTGAGCAAATAATAAGAATGTCCCGGATGTCGGCCAACATGAGGACGGACAGCGGATAATAGATCATCGGCTTGTCGTATACCGGTAGCAACTGCTTGCTCGTTCCCAGCGTGGCGGGAAACAAACGAGAGCCAGAGCCGCCTGCCAACACTATTCCTTTGTAGATCATGGTTTTGCCGAATTATTTGAGTGTCGCATTGAGAATCCCCTGCCACCACCAGCGGTTTTCTAGATACCAAATGATCGTTTGACGAAGTGCTGAATGAGACTCATGTTGTGGCACCCAGTGGAGTTCACCCATCAGTTTTGACGGATCGACAGCATAGCGATAGTCATGACCCGGACGATCAGCCACCATTTGGATCTGATGTCGCATGGGCTGGCCGTCGGCCCTGGGTGAAAGTTCATCGAGTATATCGCAAATGGAGACGACCAAGTCGATATTCCTAACGGTGTTCTTAGCGCCGATCATGTAGTCCGTATTCGTTGGCGCATGCTGTAGAATATGGAGCAGTGCTTGGCAATGGTCGTCCACGTGCAACCAGTCTCGCACATTCATTCCATTTCCGTATACCGGAATCCGGTCGCCAGAGATCGCCCTAGTAATGACCGTGGGAATGAGTTTTTCCGGATGCTGATAAGGTCCAAAGTTGTTGGAGCAGTTGGTGATGCAGATTGGCAGTTGGTAAGTGTTTCGATACGCACGAACGAAGTGGTCTGCCGACGCTTTGCTGGCGGCGTAGGGTGAACTGGGGTTGTAGGGAGACGATTCGGAAAATATTCCACCATCGCCCAAAGCACCAAACACTTCGTCGGTCGACACATGAATCATTCGGAAATTCTTAACGGACTCTGCACAAGGTAAAGTAGACCAGTACTCGCGAACCGCTTCGAGCAGATGCAATGTCCCAATAACGTTCGATTGAGCGAAGACCAATGGAACATGGATAGACCGATCGACATGGCTTTCGGCAGCGAGATGGATAACGGCATGAGGTTGAAACTCTGCTACAACGGATCGAACCGCTTCGAGGTCGCAAAGGTCTGCGATACACCAGCGAAGATTGGCTGAATTTTCCAGATCGGACAGAGATTGGCGATGTCCTGCGTACGACAACTTATCGAAGTTCAAGACCTCACGGCCTTGTCGGACCAAAGTTCGTACGAGATTGGAACCGATAAAGCCGGCACCGCCAGTAACGAGCACACGTGAATGCGTATGGTCTCGATTCCCAAGGGGAGTCATGGCTAAGGTTCCGGGTTCCATTGCGGGAATTTTTCCAATTGTTGTTTCAATGAAAAACGGGCGCGATTCAATCTGGACCGCACTGTCCCAATCGAGATTTGAAGTACTTCTGCAATTTCTTCGTAGGCTAAATCCTCCATCTCGCGCAGGACGAGAATCGATCGATGGTCCTCTGACAAGATGGCTAATGCCTGGTGAACCAAACTAACATCTTCGGACCGCGACATGTGAGCATCAGGAGCTTCCGTTTTCGATGTTGGCTCGGAACCGGATAATTCACGGCTCTCGTCGAGAGAAAGGTGACTACGGCGGCGGCGGCGTTTTGCTAATGCAAAGTTGAAGGCAATACGATAGAGCCAAGTGAAGAATCGGCTGTTCTGTTGGAAGGTGTCGAGTTTGAGATAGGCTTGGATAAATGCCTCTTGGACGACGTCTTCTGCTTCATCGGTATTTCCTACGACACTGATCATAGCCGTATACAAACGGTCTTGATATCGAGTAACCAAGACTTCAAACGAGGAGCTATGGCCGGCAAGTGCGGACTGGATCAGTTCTTCTTCGTCGTTCACACTCGCCTACAAAACAATAAGAGAAACACTCAACCTTGGTATCCAATAGTGCGCTGAAAAGGGGTATTTGTCAAACCTTACTCGTATCTAAGGGCGTCGATTGGGTCGAGTCTACTGGCTCGCCAAGCTGGGTAAAATCCGAAGCCTACGCCGACTGCCGCCGAGAAAATAAGACTCCCAATTGCAGCGGCTTGACTGACCACGATTGGCCAGTCCTTGCCAGACGAGAACGCGTTGATGGCCATAGTTAGCGAAACCGAACCCAATACGCCAAGCATGACGCCAATGGCTCCGCCGATAACGGACAAGACCATCGACTCTACTAGGAATTGCATCAAAATGTCCTTCGGTCTGGCCCCGACAGCCATGCGGATTCCGATTTCTCGTGTGCGTTCTGTGACCGAAACGAGCATGATGTTCATAATGCCGACGCCCCCTACTACAAGCGATATACCGGCGATGGACGCAAGCATGGCGGTAAGCGTCCCAGTTACGAGGCTGAACATACCCGCAATTTCGGTCGTGTTAGCGACTTGGAAGTCGGGTTGTTGTCCCAGACCGATTCGGTGCCGATCCATCATTAACGCTTCGATCTCCTGCTGTGCTTGGCCCATTAGTTCGGTGCTGCGAGCCGAAATGAGGGCCACGTCTACGTTGTTGAAATTGCTACCTTGGAGACGTTTGCGAACAGTCGTGTAGGGCATTAAGACCACGTCATCTTGGTCGTCGCCGACGATATTGGCTCCTTTACTGGCCAACACGCCTACAATTTCGAACGGGATATTTTTGACGCGAACGCTTTGGCCGATTGGGTTCGCGGTTTGGAAAAGCTTCTTGACGACGGTTTGGCCGACGACACAAACCTTGTTGGAGTTTTGGATGTCGCCGTCTGAAAAAAACGCCCCCAATCGCATTTGCCAATTGCGAACGAGAAGATAATCAGCACCGACTCCCAGCAAATCCCGGGGCCGGCAATTGTTGTTTCCGGAGATAATCTGGCCACTCGCCCCCACTATAGGGGTAGCTGCTAAGACGCTTGCACATTCTCGCCCTACGGCTTGTACATCTGCTGCTGTTATCGTGGGGAGTTGGGCAGCCCGCCCACCGCGACGGTTTCCCTGTTGAAGTACTATGACATTGGTTCCGAGGTTGGTGAACTCGCCCTGCACCAATTCACTTGCGGAAGTACCGATTGACACCATGGCCGTTACGGCAGCGATACCGATGACGACCCCTAAAATAGTTAGGCCAGCCCGCAGCTTGTTTTTCGCCAGGGCACGCATGGCGATTCGAAAAGTATTAAGAAAGGACATGCGGTGGATTGCGTGTTAGTTTTCCGAGCCGCAGGCGCTGGTCTCGCAGCCAAAAGGTACGATTTGAGACGCGGCGAGCGACTGCGCCCCAGTAAAATCCGTTTCATTCTAACCCAGCGTTGGGAAGAATTGCCGTTGCAATACTTGAAAAAGGCGGTAACATTCTTCCTCCAATAGTAAAAATCTAGGCCTCCCGGGAGTCCTGAGGTCGTTGTTGCAAGCAGATGTGAGTTTCTCTTTACATGACCGTTACCAAAGAACGAAGACAAGAAATTATCGGCCAATTTCGCACGCATGAG
>JAYVBW010000333.1:0-2544 GCA_043750255.1 Pirellula sp. | reverse complement strand
GCGGGTGCCGTCGAAGCTCTTCGGAATCCATGCAACTCAGTGCGCTTCATGGCGTACCAAGCGCTCCTTAAAATGAAGGGCAATGCGACCATCGAATTGGGCAAGCTTGCCAACGATAACAACCCTCGCATGCGAGCCAGAGCTCTGTGGCTACTCAGCAAGATCGGTGACGCAAAGCAAGTGGTCCAGCAAGCTAACCAGGACGCGGACTCGAACGTTCGCATCACCGGCATTCGGATTGCAAGACAGGCTAAGTTCGCGACCAAAGATTTTGTGCCAGCCATGTTGGAGGATAAGAGCATCGCAGTCCTCCGTGAATTGGCGCTGTCATTGCGCGAAGACAAGTCGAATGAAATGCCAGAATACTGGACGAAACTCGCCATGAAATATGACGGCATGGATCGCTGGTATCTTGAATCGGTAGGAATTGCGGCAATCGACCGTTGGGACGAATGCCTATCCGCATGGAAGAAAGCGACGAACAGCAATCTTGATTCTAAGGCCAATCAGCACATCGTATGGCGTGCGCGAGGTCCAATGGCAGCACAATTGCAAGCGGATTTATTGCGAAATCCTAAGCTCAACGCGAGCGACATCCCTGCGATGTTTCGTGCCCTTGATTTGCAAGACGCGGATGCACGTCAGAAAGCCTTGCAAACTTTGCTGGCCCAAGCGGTGGCTACTGAAAACAACCAATCTCGTCTCGATCAAATTGTGGTCGAGGCGCTGATGCGTTTGGATGGAGTCGATATCCATTCTGACCCAAAGCTACATCAAACTGTTCATCGTCATCTAAGCCATCTCAAGAACGATCCCTCGCAGCTTAAGATAATTCAAAAGTTGAAAGTGGCTGGCATGGCCGATCGTCTTGTCGATCTCGCTGCAACCTGGGGCGAAAATACACAATCGGTACAAGCGTTGGAGCTGGCAATCGAGCAAGGTGCCTTGCCCGGCCTTTCAAAATCCTTGACTGCCAAGGATCCTGACGAACGTACGCTGGCACTTTCGAAGGTTTTGACTTTGAGCAATCGAAAATCTGTGCATGACCTTCGTCGTACTTTGATTGACGACAATAACGTATCCAAAGTCATCAAAGTGGATGCGGTGGTCGGACTCTCCAGAAGCAAGGGGTTTCATGCCCAGTTGATCGAACTCGCCAAAGCCAATAAATTGCCTGGCGAAGCCAAAATTCTCATCGGAGCCACTCTGCGAAATTCAGAAGATGAAGCGATCAAGAAAGCAGCCAATGAACTGTTCCCTCTTGTCAAAACCTCGCAAAATCCCTTGCCGCCGATTGAAGTTCTGGTCAAAAAGAATGGCAATGCCAGCGAAGGTAAGAAACTTTACAATGCTGTTGCGACTTGTTCCCAGTGCCACCAAGTTGGTAGCGAAGGCAAAAACGTCGGGCCAGCTTTGACCGAAATTGGTAGCAAGCTCTCCAAGGATGCACTTTATGCATCCATCTTGGCCCCTAGCGCCGGTATCAGTCACAACTTCGAAGCGTTTGCTGCGAGGACCGACGAGGATGAAGTCATCATTGGGCTAAAGGTTTCGGACACTCCAGAGAGTGTAACGATTCGAGATGCCAAGGGGATCGAGCGAACCATCCAACGCAAAAACTTGGAGGAGATTAAGAAACAGGAGAAGTCGCTGATGCCCGAAAATTTGCAGGAGACGATGAACGAGCAGGGATTGGTTGATTTGGTAGAATATCTAGTGTCTTTGAAGAAATCATAACACTAGCGAGCCCGGATTATTCACAGGTTATTTATTGATCAGCCATTGGGCGCTAGCCCACGGTTATGGTCGCGTTGACAACCGTGGGCTAGCGCCCTGCCGCTAATGAATAATCCGGGCTAACCCGCTAGCCCCGGGCCTAAATTCGCTCCCGTTCCATATTCGACTCCGAACAAGTGAACACTTGAAATGGATGATCCAGAAGAACAAGTGTGGCTCAGCCAAATTCCTAAAGCACAATCGTCGCGTCTTCGGGCGAAATCGATTTCATCGATACTAGATCGGTTAATTGTCGAAAAAGGCTATGCGGCGCAGCAATCCTCGCAGATATTGCAAGAGCAGTGGCGGATTGCAGTCGGAGAGGAGTTGTTCTCGCAATCGCGAGTGGGGAAAATCCAACGCGGCATCCTTCAGGTGTTCGCATCGAACACGATTGTATTGTCTGAGCTGGAATACTCCAAAAGCAAGGCGTTACGTCATCTGCAAACGGCGCTCCCCGAATTCAAGCTGAGGAATATACGCTTCAAGATAGCGCACCAATAGCGCGACGCGCAAGTTTTGAAGTTGCACTATTTTAAGTGTTTTTGTTTCAAATACCAACCAAATACCAACCAAATACCAACCAAATACCAACCAAATACAAGCCCGAAGCGCCAGCGAGGGAATTGATAGTTTATCCAGTTTTCGAAGGTGAAAACCGCTCAGCTGTGAGGTATTTCCCTTGCTTGCGCTGCGGGCTTGTACCAAATGAGCAACTTCAAAACTTGCGCGTCGTGCCATGAACAATTGCGCGCGGCGTGATAGGTG
>JAYVBW010000332.1:0-15916 GCA_043750255.1 Pirellula sp. | reverse complement strand
CGCGAGCAAAACCATCTTCTCGCAACCCATGTTGCTTTAACCGGTCGGCCATGTCCATTGCCAAAGGGCGGAAACGATCTGGATCGCGTTGAATCGAGGAGCGATTTCCCGAACTTCGCATCTGCTCTCAATTATGTCCGACCGCGGAGCGATGGTATTCCCAGCGGTGTCTCGCTTCCCAACTATTTGATCGAGGGTCCGTTGACATGGCCTGGTCAGCACTCTGGATTCCTTGGTCCCAAATTTGATCCATGGCAGATTCAAGGTGATCCGAATGAAAAGAATTTTCGCATGGAGGCACTGAGTCTTCGCGATGGTATGACAACAGACCGATTGCAATCAAGACGCAACCTGCTAGACCAATTCAATCGCGATCGACACAACGCTTCCAACCAAGAATCGATTGCATTTCGCGATCAGCAACAAGTCGCATTCAATTTGCTAACATCGGGCAAAATGGTCGACGCATTCGATATCAGTCGAGAAGCAGACGCAGTACGTGATCGGTATGGGCGTAACAAGTTTGGACAATCGCTGTTGTTGTCGAAACGATTAATTGAAGCGGGCGTTCCTATCGTTCAAGCGACCATGGGGATCGTTCAGACATGGGACACCCACACCGACAATTGGGGAAAACTCAAGAATACTCTCTTGCCGCAGCTCGATCACGGGTTAGCTGCATTGACGGACGATCTTATCGACTCTGGACTGCTCGATCAAACGTTGATTGTTGTCATGGGAGAATTTGGCCGTACACCGAAAATTTCAACACTTCCGGGACAGACCATTCCAGGGCGCGACCATTGGGCTGCCGCTTACTCAGGTCTCTTTGCAGGAGCAGGCGTGATGGGGGGACAGGTCATTGGCCAAACCGACGCGAGTGCCGCCTATCCAGTTACGCGTGCTTGGTCCCCGGCTGATATCTGCTCGACATTGTTCAACGCGTTGGGAGTCGAACACGACGTCACGATAGTCGACCCTTTACAGCGTCCTCATCACCTACTGAACGGTACTATTATCAATCCTCTGTATACTGGGCGCAGCTCATGAGTGGTTCGCCTCGGCATCTTAATACTATTGGGTTTATTCTTGTCTGTTTGTTGTCCCTAACAGCCAATGCAATCGCTCAAACGACCATCACCTCGTTGCAGCCTGCATCGTGCCAGCCAGGCGTGACGACCAAGCTAACACTGCGAGGCAGCAAGCTTCCCAACAATCTGCGAGTTCTAACGAACCGAGCGGATGCTAAAGTTGCAATTGAGAGTGTGATTACCGATCAAGCGATCATTGCGGTTACATTGCCCAGCGATGCTAGGTTAGGGCCCATGGGCCTTTGGTTTGCAACTCCTAGCGGTCCGCTTCCCTCCAAGATTGTTTTGGTCGATGACCTACCTATAGTTTTGGATAACGGAAACAACCATTCGATTGCTACCGCACAACCTGTCAGCACGTTCGGTTCGATCGACGGTGTTAGCGAAGGCTCGAAGTTTGACTATTACCGATTTACTGCAACGGCTGGCCAACGAATCGCCTTTGAAATCCATACACAATCGATTCATTCTAAGATGGATCCGATCATTCGATTGCTGCATGCCGATGGTCGAGTCCTGCATGTGGAAGATGACGACTCAGTCGGTCCTGATTGCCGATTTAGTTTTTCGTTTGTAGAGGCAGGCGAGTATTTGCTACAGATTGGCGAGAGTCATTACGCTGTTGGCGGAGAATATCATCTTCGAATCGGTGACTTTCCAATTGTCCATCACGTTTTTCCGTTGGCGGCACGACGCGGCGAAAGTGCTAAGTTCACATTCTGCGGCCCCGATTCCTTGCTTGTCGGCGGCATGGAAGTGGCCGTTCCGTCGGGGCTCGCAGACGATTTCCTATTAGTTCCCGCGCGCATTCCCGATGGACTCTCTTCCGCGTGGGGAACGCTTGCGGTCAGTAAGTTGCCACAATTCGTTGAACCAGTGAAGTCAGCGGTTCCCCAAGAACTTCCACGGAATGTTCTCGACTTGCCGATTTGCATCAATGGACAGTTGGAACTTGCGGGTGAGCGAGACAGCTATTGGATACGAGGAACGAAAGGGCAAATCATTCGTTTTTCGTCTAGGACCCGCAGCCTCGGTTGTGAGACGTTGCTTCAAATGCAGCTCTGCAATGCGGCTGGTGTCAAGCTGGCAGAGACGACAGCCAACGATGCGGACGAATGGGCTTTTGACTATACGATTCCAGAAGACGGCGAATTTCGACTGGAGGTCGGCGACTTGTTAAAACGGGGCGGACGCGATTTTGACTATTGGATTGAGATCGTTCCCTCAGGGCGGTTTTCCATCGCCTTGAAAGCAGATCCAAAGAACCGAAAAATGTTTGCGGTTGAAAAAGCTAGCGGTGGCTTTGCTGTCGACTTACTGATATCTCGTTTTGGTTTCGAAGGAGAGATTGAACTGGCGATCCGCGACGCGACTCAAGGGCTTCGAATCTTGAATCCTCATATCCCAACCGGGGCAAAAGAACACCGAGCTATTTTCTTGGCGAGCGACGATTGGGAGCCTCAATCGTATTCCCTACTTCGGTTGCATGCCCAAGCTGTCGGAAAAAGTGAAATAGCCTGTGATGTTTCGAGTTACGCGCTATCGCGTTTGCAAGAGCCGCACGTAATCGTCCCAAACTTTTGGGACGACGGGATATTGTCGATGGCAGGCGCCGACAACACCGCTGGTTTGTTTACCTTAGAATCGCCAACCCCACTGTTATTCGATCGCGCGGTTCAAACCCATACTGCCGTGGTGAATTTAAAACGCATTAAAGAGGACTTCAAAGCGGGTGTTACGATAAACGGGAGCTTGCTTGCCCCTGGATGGGTTTTATCGACGAAAGCCGACAAAGACCTGCTGACGCTGACCCTCGCCCGGCCCACTGTTGAAGTGAGTCCGGACAACCGCGAACCGTCTCAATTGCCACTCCTGGTCTATGCCGAATTACCAGATCGCGTTCGTTGGGAAACCATTCATGTGCCGGTAAAATGGATAGATGGTCCGCAGCGACTAGAATCCTATCCGGCAAACATCGAACTGGATGGCCCTAACGCTCAGCAGCAAATAGTCGTGACAGGTTTTGATGCTGCTGGCCAAGCTCGCGATTGGACGCATGAAATTTCACTCGTTTCATCGAATCCGGCAATTGCCGTCGTGCAGAAAAATACGATCGTTCCGATTGCGAACGGAACCACCGAGATCGTCGTTCAGATTGGTGAGACTCGACAAACGATACCTGTGCGTGTGGGCAGCTTCGAACAAAAGCGACCGATCGCATTCGAATCCGAAGTCCTGGTGGCGTTGTCCAAACAGGGCTGCAATTCCGGTGCATGCCATGGTTCGCCAAGTGGGAAAGGAAATTTCCGTTTGTCGCTTCGAGCGTTTGATCGCGTGCTCGATGAATTGACATTGATACGTGAGGACTTCGGGCGGCGAGTCAATCCCATCGATCCAGAGCAGAGTTTGCTGCTGCTCAAGCCCATGATGAAACTGACGCATGGAGGTGGAAAGCAGCTTAGCAAAGACAACGCCGCTTACAAAATCTTGCGAGATTGGATTGCCGAAGGAGCCAAGGCAGATCCGCCAGGAACGCCGCGTTGCGTCCGGTTGGAAGTTTACCCGAGTCAGAAACGTGTATTGAAACGTGTTGATGGCAGCCAGCAATTGTCGGCGATGACACACTATGCCGATGGCAAGAAACGTGACGTCACTCGCTTGGTCGCTTATGAAAGCACGAATACAGAGGTCGCTACTGTCGACAAGCTCGGATTGGTTACTCCGCACGACCGAGGCGAAACCGTCATCCTGGTTCGGTACTTGGAGCATATCGAATCCATTCCGTTGATGTTTGTGGACGATGTTCCAGGTTTTCAGTGGAAGGAGCCTGCGCCAGGAAACTATATCGATCAATTGGTGAACGCAAAGCTGCTGCAGCTTCAGTATTTGCCGTCCCCAACCTGTAGTGACCCGGTATTCCTGAGACGTGTCTACATGGATGTTATCGGCATTCTGCCAAGCGTCGAAGAAACTAATGTGTTTCTTGCAGATTCAAGTCCAGCCAAACGTTCTGGACTAATCGATCAACTGCTTCAGCGCGATGAGTATCCCAAATTTTGGGCATTGAAGTGGGGTGATCTTCTAAAAATGACGAGCAAGCTGGTTGGGACAGACGGGGTCTACAAGTATCACCGATGGGTGGAAGCGGCCATTCGCGCGAACATGCCTTACAATGAGTTTGCTCGCGAGTTACTCGCTGCGTCCGGAAGCACACTTGCAAATCCCGCTGCAAATTTCTACCGCACATCGACTGATATGAATGAATGTGTGGAAACGGTTTCGCAAGTTTTTTTGGGCGCTCGTTTGCAGTGCGCGAAATGCCATAACCATCCCTTCGAACGTTGGACGCAAGACAACTACTATGGATTGGGAGCGTTCTTTAATCGTCTGCAACGAAAGAATACACAGCGGCCTGGCGAGATGTTCGTTTGGACCGCTTCGTCTGGAGAAGTAACTCAGCCACGAACCGGAGAGGTTATGAAGCCCTGGTTGCCTCAAGTCGGCAGCATTGAGACCAGTGCAGGCGACGATCGACGACCTGCCTTTGTAAAGTGGCTCGTCGATGTAAAAAATCCGTACTTTGCGAAGATCGAAGCCAATCGCATTTGGAGTCAATTGTTCTCTCGCGGAATAGTCGATCCGATCGATGACTTTCGAGATTCAAACCCGCCGTCGAACGAGCCATTGCTCGAGGCCCTAGCAAAGGACTTCGCGGAAAGTCGTTTTGATCGCAAGCATTTGATACGGACTATTCTAAATAGCCAGACGTACCAGGCTAGCGGCGAAACTTCTCAATGGAATGAGAAAGACAAGATGTACTTTTCGCATCAATCACCTCGCATGCTCAGCGCGGAGCAATTGCTCGATGCCATCAATCATGTTACCGGATTGACTCAAGCGTTCGCTGGGCTCCCATCAGATATGAAAGCCACACAATTGCCAGCCCCAGATCTTGCCAAAATTGCATTCCTAAAAGTCTTTGGCCAACCGGAACGGACAACGGTTTGCGCATGCGAGCGAGCCGAGGATTCGAATTTAGGAATGGCAATCGAACTTTTTAATGGCACCCTCGTTTATGAAAAACTGCGGGATGCAAACAATCGATTTCGGAAAGCGCATGCTGCTGGCCGCACGCCGGAGGAGGTTGTTCGAGAACTTTATGTTGCCGCCTTGAGTCGTCAACCGACTAATCCGGAATTGGAGGCCTCGTTGCAACACTGCCAGTCGCGAGGTGACCTTGCGTCTGGTTTCGAAGACCTCTGCTGGGTACTTCTCAATACGGATGAATTTCTGTTTCAACATTAGAGGTCGACCGATACTAAATGCATCCTACAGTTTCTATGCTTGTTTTTTCTTTGCTCATTTTATTCTCGTCGTTGCTGGCGCCAACTTGGGCTACAGAACCCGAAAGCCAGGCGATCAGTTTTCGTAGTGATGTCGCGATGATCTTTTTTGAAAACTGCATTGCCTGTCATGGACCGAAAAAGGCCGAGGGAGGTTACCGAATCGACACCTTCGACGAGCTACTAAAGCCCGGCGATTCAGGTGAGATGCCCGTCGTGGCGGCATCGGCTGCCAGTGGTGAATTAATACGTCGCATCCGGTCGGGCGATAAGTCCGAGCGCATGCCTGCGGACGCCGAAGCCTTAACTAGCGCTCAAATCGATGTGCTGACGCGATGGCTGACAGAGGGAGCCAAATTTGATGGCGAGAAAGGCAATGCGACTTTGAACTTGGTTATTCCACCAAGGCAATTTGCCGATCCGCCCACAACCTACCCCGTACCGACGCCCATCACCGCTTTGGCGTTTTCGCCCGATGGTTCGCTTCTTTTAGTCGGTGGCTATCATGAAGTTACGGTTTGGAATACAGCCGATGGAATGCTCACGCGGCGGATCAAAAATATAGGACAGCGTGTCTATGCGATTGCGTTTTTAGCCGATCAGAAGACGATCGCAGTTGGATGTGGCGAGCCAGGTAGGAACGGTGAAGTTCGTTTAATGGACTTTGAATCGGGGCATTTGAAGGGCGTTGTAGCACGAACAAGCGACGTCGTGCTCGACATAGCCGTAAGGCCAATCCCTAGGGCATCCCCCGATCCGGCTACTCAGGCAGGGCCACCCGCTAACAACGAACTTGCGATCGCATCGGCCGACGGACTTATACGTATTGTAAACACCGATACGATGGCCGAAACACGTACGATTGCCAATCACGCCGATTGGGTAACTGCAATTGCTTGGAGCGACGATGGAACTCGACTCGTCTCGGCAAGTCGCGACAAGTCAGCTAAAGTTTTCGATGCCAACAGCGGTGAGTTGTTAGTGAGTTATTCTGGGCATACGGCTGCGGTTCGCGGAGTCGCTTTTTTACCGGATGGTAAGCAAGTGTTTTCAACCGGTAGCGACAAGAAGCTACATCGATGGGAGGTCGAAGCCGCAAAGAAAGTTATCGAGGTAGCAGTTGGTGGCGAAGCATACAAAATTGTTCGTGGTGAGACTTTTGTGTTTGTGTCAGGAGCCGACAATCAATTGCGACGAATCGATCAGAGTACCAATGGAATTACGTATACTCTCGCGGGATATCAGGACTGGGTCCTTGCAACCAGTTACCATGCTGGCACGAATCGCATTGCTGGCGGAGCGATGAATGGAGAAGTCCGATTGTGGAACGCAACCGATGGCACACTTATCCGCAATTGGATCGCCAAGCCTTAGAGCCGATACTGGCCTAAAAAAGGCCGCCACAAGCTTAACTATCAACTGCAGAGTCGGTTGCGGAAAGTCCGGCGGCTCGGAGAGAAGGGAGTCGCAGGGAGTCGCAGGGAGTCGCAGGTCAGTGCGGTTTCCCGAACCCTAACGGTGCTTGCCTTTGGGCTCATTCCTGAAGGCAGTAGAGTTTCGTCCAACTGCGTAGAAACAACAGATTGTCGACTGCAACAGGCGACGCATCGATCGCATCTTCAAGCGAGTTTACCGCAACGACATCCAGGTTTTCATTATCCTTCAAAACGACGGTTGTCCCCTCGCGTCCAGTAAAATAGATGTGGCCATTGGCAACGACAGGCGATGAGTAGAGCGAACCCACTCCCGACAATCGCCTCCGATCGAACAGCACGTTTCCTGTGCGAACGTCGACGCAACTTAAAACATCCGTGTTTCCTGCTGTAAAAAACAAACGAGTTCCGCTAATGATGGGGGACGGAACATACGGTGTGCCTTTACTCACGTTCCATTTCACGGCGCCCTTGTCGGTGATGTCGCCAAGCGAATCGAGCGGAATGGAGTTGGCGCACGCCGCTCGATAGCCGCTCATGCAAATTGCGTTGTTCTCAAAGCGAATCGGAGAGGGTATCGCATTGGTCGTTTGACCGCCGCAAGCCCAAAGCTGTTCGCCCGTCTGTGTGTCGTATGCCCTAACTCGGTTCGTTCCGTTGACAACGACTATCGACTTACCATTGAACACTGTAGCGAGAGGCGTATTCCATGACGTAACCTCTCCAGGTCGGTCCACTTTCCAAACTTGTTTGCCGGACCGTTTATCAAGTGCGATTAGGAACGAACCCTCCTCTTGATCCCAATTGACTATCAACAACTCACCGGCCAAAACCGGAGTAACCGCTTCTCCCCAACCGAATCGAGTTCGCATATCACCTAAATCGACCCGCCAAATCAATTCACCTTGCAGCGAGTAACAGAAAATACCTCGTGAGCCGAATGAAACATACAATCGCTCACCATCGGTGGTCGGTGATCCCGCAGCGTAGGTATTTGTCTCGTGCAGTCCTTCGTGTGGGACTTGCTCGGTCGCTATTTTTTGCCAATTGAGCTTGCCCGTTTCGCGATCGATACTTGTCACGAGGAAGCGGTAGACAAACGCGTCGGGTGTTGTCTTTGCTCTTTCATCGTTGGTAACTGGCTCAGGACTTTTTTGCGAAGTCTTTTCGGCAGCTACCACGAACACTTGATCGCCCAACACTATCGGCGTTGCAGAACCATTGCCTGGCAAGCTTGCAACCCACTTAACGTTTGTTTTGTTGTCCCAACGCAAAGGCGGCTTTGCCTTTGAACTAGCGACTCCGTCTGCGGTCGGCCCTCGCCATTGGGTCCAGTTTTCTGGTTCGTTTGCAAGGGTAGGTTGATTTACGTTAACCCCCAGGATCGCTAATCCCAAAAAGCTCGCCATTTTGGCTGACCCTAGTCGCGAGTTCATGTCGGTTTTGTCCAATAATGTTGTGAATCGACGGGAATATGTAGCTAACCAATGCACCATTAGTAATGATCCAAACGTATTGTAATAGGTTTACACCAGTTGTGGCTTAGTCGCGGTATCCGCCGTTTACAAGTCGTTCCATTTCCAATTTCGAATTTCCGGTGGATCTTCTCCAAATTGTTCAATATAGACTCGATGCGCGGCGCGTCGTTCCAGGATCAATTGTTGAACAGTTTTCGATCGCGATGATAATCCCGGCACGCGTTCAATGACATCCAAAACAAGTTTAAAGCGGTCTAGGTCGTTCATTACCAGCATGTCAAACGGCGTGGTTGTGGTGCCCTCCTCTTTGTAACCTCGAACATGCAATTGGTCGTGAAAGGATCGCCGATAGGTTAGGCGATGGATCAGCCACGGGTAACCGTGAAACGCGAATATAGTCGGACAGGACGCTGGAAAAAATGCATCAAACGCAGAATCGCTCAGTCCATGCGGATGCTGTGACTCCGACTGCAATCGCATCAAGTCGACAATGTTTATTACTCTCACCTTCAGCTCGGGTATGTATTCACGGATCAAAGATACAGCCGCCAAAGTCTCGGTCGTAGGAACATCGCCACAGCATGCCAAAATAACATCCGGCGAACCATCCGTGTCGTTCGAGGCCCACGGCAGGATCCCAAGACCGGCCTCACAGTGCTTGTAGGCCTCGTCAGGTTTGAACCATTGCAATTCGGGTTGTTTACCGGCAACGATGACGTTGACATAATTCTTGCTCTGGATGCAGTGTTCTGTCACACAAAGAAGTGTATTGGCGTCTGGCGGTAAATAGACGCGAATGATTTCTGACTTCTTGTTGATTACGTGGTCCATGAATCCTGGATCCTGGTGCGAAAAGCCGTTGTGGTCTTGCCTCCAAACGTGAGAAGTCAGTAAGTAATTGAGAGAAGCGATTGGGTGCCTCCACGGTATTTGCCGACATACTTTCAACCATTTCGCATGTTGGTTGAACATGCTGTCGATGATATGAATGAAAGCTTCGTAGCAGTTAAAAAAACCATGCCGGCCGGTCAACAGATAGCCTTCAAGCCAGCCTTGGCATTGGTGTTCACTGAGGACCTCCATGACGCGCCCATCTGCTGAAACAAACTGTGCGTTCTCAGGAACCGGGTCGACTAGACAGCGGTTTGTCACTTCGAAAATGGCACCCCAGCGATTCGATGCGTTTTCATCTGGACTGAATACGCGAAAGTTCTGCGTTTCAAGATTCGCTTTCATTACGTCTCTTAAGTATTGTCCCTGGACCTGAGTCGATTCGATGAATTGCTGTCCACGTTCTTGAAACTGAACCAAATAGGATGCGAGCTTGGGAGCAACCAACTCTTTCAAGATTGCACCGCCGTTGGCGTGGACATTTGCACTCATTCGCCGATCACCGGTGGGTGCAATCTCACGTAACTCTGGCATCAATCGGCCTTGCTTGTCGAACAATTCGTCCGGACGATAGCTATTCATCCATTCTCGCAGGACGGTCAAGTGCGACGGCGATCTTCCCTCTGCCATCGGCACTTGATGAGATCGCCAAGAGTTCTCTGTTTTTTTCCCATCAATTTCTTTTGGACAAGTCCATCCCTTTGGCGTACGCAAAACAATCATCGGCCAACGGGGGCGTCCTACTTTCCCCTCAACTCTCGCCGCTTGCCAAATCGAATGGATGCGGTCAATGCACACTTCAACGGTTTCGGCCATGGCTGGATGAAGTAGGCTTGGGTCGTTGCCTTCAACAAAAAACGGCTCGTATCCGTAGCCAACTAAGAGCGATTGCAATTCTTCTTCGGGGATGATGGACAGGATCGTGGGATTGGCAATCTTGTACCCATTCAAATGCAAGATGGGCAAAACGGCTCCATCGCGAACCGGATTTAAAAATTTGTTGCCATGCCAGCCCGTGGCGAGTGGTCCCGTTTCCGCTTCGCCATCCCCTACGACCGTTGCTGCGATAAGACTGGGATTGTCGAATACTGCCCCGAAAGCATGCGAAAGTGCATAGCCTAATTCACCACCCTCGTGGATAGAACCGGGCGTTTCGGGAGCGACGTGCGATGGAATCCCGCCAGGGAAACTGAATTGGCGAAACAGTTTCTGCATGCCCGATTCGTCTTCAGTAATTTCGGGATAGACTTCGGTGTACGTGCCTTCGAGATACGTGTTGGCCACGATTCCAGGACCGCCGTGTCCTGGTCCGCAGATATAGATCATGTTCAATTCGTACTTGCGAATAACGCGATTCAAATGGACGTAAATGAAATTCAGGCCAGGTGTTGTACCCCAATGACCCAATAACCGAGGCTTTACATGCTCCGACTTCAACTCTTGTCGCAACAATGGATTTGCAAGTAAGTAGATTTGTCCTACTGACAGATAGTTTGCGGCCCGCCAATAAGCATCAATGCGTCTAATTTCGTCCGCCGAAAGTCCGTCGTTCATAATGTTCCGTTTTTGAAAAGAAGCGGTTTAACAAGTTCGCGAATCACTTGCTGTTCATTGGTTGGAATGCAAAAAACATGAGCTCGACTGTCGTCTGTATGAAGCTGCAATCGATTTTGTAAATTCGCATCCGAATCGATTGCGATCCCTAGAAAGCTCAATCTGTCGACTATCCTCTGCCGCACGCCAGGACAGTTTTCGCCGATGCCAGCAGTGAACACAATAGCATCTATGCCCTGAAGGGCCACCATCGCACTGCCAATTTCCTTTGCTACCGCACAGCAATACATGTCGACCGCTTCAGCCGCATTTGCCTCGCTGGAGGCGAGCAAAGTCCGCATATCGCTGGAGATCTGAGAGACGCCCAACAAGCCGGACTGCATGTTCAGCAATTGCTCAATTTCACTCACCGATTGCCCTCGATGCAAAAGATAAAGGACGAACCCGGGATCTATGCGACCAGAACGAGTCCCCATCATCAAACCATCCAAGGGGGTCAAACCCATGCTGGTATAACGGCTCTGTCGATTCACCATGCCACACAAACTGGAACCGCTTCCTAGATGACAAACAATGGTTTTACCAATAGTGGCTCGTTCGGAAATGTTTGTCAGTTGGTTTGCGATCGACTGATAGGACAATCCGTGGAAGCCATATCGACGAATGCCTTGATCGAAAAAATGGCGAGGGATCGCCAATCGCTTTTCTGACATTGGCAAGGTGGCATGGAACGCCGTATCAAAACAAGCTATCTGCGTGGACCCGGGTAACAAATTGGTGATCGTCTTCATGACTTCGACTGCGGGCCGCTGGTGCAGTGGAGCTAAGCCAATGATTCCTTCCAGCGCCTCGGTCACTTTTGGCGTGACAATGGTTGGTTCAACGAAGTGGACGCCACCATGAACAACGCGATGCGCAACGATGGCCGCATCGTGCATCTCGAACTTGGCCAGAATCGCAGCGACCGCTTCTCTGTACCCTTTGTCAACGTTCTCAACGCCATTGCAAACAAGCTGATCCCCTGCGTACATCGCAAATTTGAGAGTGGAGGAACCGGCGTTGAGTACTAAGACTGAATTGGATCGCATCTGCCCGGAGTGCACTGTCAAATCCAAGTGGGCTCCCATCCTTTACGATACGGTTTGGTAAGCCATTCCTGGGCTTTTGCGTGGTTCGTAATTTTAAGTGCCTTCGAATCCCACCTGAGCTCCTGTTCCGGAAATCGAATTCCAATAGTTCCTAATAACACCGCCTCCGTTAGTGGTCCTGCATAATCGAAGTGTGATGTCGTTTGCCCAACACCCCGGCAAGCGTCAGCCCATTGGACATAGTGGTCGACTTCTTTGACCACAGGAATCGTGTTTGCGGGAAATTTTTCTTCTGGAAAGAGTTTCGGCATGGCAACGTGGGGAATGACGAGCGAGCCCTTTTCGCCCACTAGAACAGAACCAGCGCCAGGAAGTTTATATCCGGATGGGATGTCGGTAAGCAATTCCCGGTTTGGCGAAGCACCCACCGCGTCATACCAAGTGACGCGAATGGTTGGGCCAAATGTATACTCCGTTCCAGGGAAATCGTATCGCACCGTAGCTCTATCGGTCCAAGTCTCAGGCATCAACATCGGTGCAGTCGCTGTGAGCGCCGTTGGAGAACCAAGCTTCAATGACTTAAACACGGGGTCCAAGATATGGCAACCGAAATCCCCTAATTGACCCGTTCCGTAATCCTGCCAGCCTCGCCAATTGAACGCATGGTAGAGACCTTGTTTGTAGGGGCGCTCCGGTGCAACACCTTGCCATAGATCCCATCGAACGTGACTAGGGACAGGGTCTGATCCTTCTGGCCGTGGTATGTGTCTTGGCCAAGCTGTTCCACCACCTTGCCAGGAATGGACTTCTTTCACCTTGCCAATTATTCCTGAATGAACGATTTGGACGGCCGTGCGGTATGCCGAGTGAGATTGGATTTGGTTGCACATTTGAGTCGTCACTCGGAACTTGTTGGCGGCCAATTGCATTTGCCTCGCCTCATGAACTGTGTGTGTGAGCGGCTTCTGGCAAAACACATGCTTGCCAAGTTGCATGGCAGCCAAAGCGATTGGCGCGTGCATGAAATCGGGCGTTGATACCAACACTCCCTGAATGTCCTTCGATTCATCCAGTAGCTTACGCCAGTCGTCGTATCGTCTCGCGGTTCCGTACAGCTCAGCGGCTTGACCAAGGTGATTCTTTGAGCTGTCAATGTTACAAAGACCGATGACCGCAACCTCTGGGCTTGCCGCAACGCCTGTCAAATCGCTCCAACCTTTGCCTCCCGTGCCAATACTGGCTATTCCTAAGCGGCTGTTCGCTCCATAGACTCGTGAATACTGAAATGCGGGAAGGGCGATTGCAGAACTGGCAATCGCGGCTGATTTGATAAACGATCGGCGGTTGGGTTGCATAGGCATGGAAAGTTCTCCGGTGGGGTGGATGCAGTGGGACAGCTATCGATTTTACAGGAATTGGGATTGCAAGTAGTGGGCAGCAAGCGAGAATCGCAAAAAATGCGATCGGCATTAGGTTTACCTCATAACCCATATCGGACCGAATCAGAATGGAACTGCCACGATCTATACGCGTTCGGCAAAATTTCGCAGCCACCCCTCCTCTAGATATTCGAAATACGCTTGACGTCGAATTTGCAAAGTTGCGAGACACGATCCAGCCGGGAGACCGCATCGCGGTTGGAGTTGGAAGTCGCGGAATAACTCACTTGGCAGAAATCGTGGCAGCGGTTCTCGATCAGCTTCGAAGCCTCGGAGCGAATCCATTCATTATTCCCGCAATGGGAAGTCATGGGGGAGCGACTCCCCAAGGCCAACGCGATGTACTTGCACGATACGGTATTACTGAGGAATCGATGAATGTTCCAATTCACGATTCGTTGGAAGTTCGAGAAGTCGGTGTGTCAACCGATCAAGTTCTCGCTTATTGTAGCACCGAAGCCCTAGCTGCCGACGGAATCCTGCTCATCAATCGAATTAAGCCGCACACCGATTTCTTTGGCACGTTGGGGAGCGGATTAGTGAAGATGTGTGTTATCGGATTGGGCAAACGGATCGGAGCCACTGCGATGCATCTAGCCGCTATGCAACTAGGCTACGAACGTGTTATTCGTGGACTTGCAAAGGTCGTAATTCAGAATGCTCCAGTGCTCGGCGGAATCGCGATCATAGAAAATCAATTCCACGACACCGCTCGAATTCTTGTCGTGCCGCGAAATGATATCGAAACAGCGGAAAACGACTTGCTGATTGAAGCTAGATCGCTTATGCCGATGTTGCCTTTTGAGGATATTGACTTACTGATTGTCGATCAGATTGGCAAGAACATCAGCGGTGCTGGAATGGATCCAAATGTGATCAATCGAAACGTCCATGGCTACAGTAGTCTTCCGATGCGAGGCGATCGGACGTCGCCGTTCATTCGCAGAATATTTGTACGAGACTTAACGTCCGAAACACACGGCAACGCGATTGGAATCGGAATGGCAGATGCGACAACAACACGCCTGGTTCTCGCAACCGACCACCAAGCGACCAACATCAACGCGTTAACCTCGCTGACCCCTCAAAGCGCCAAGATCCCTTTGGCATTCGAGACGGACCGTGAAGCGATAGAAAAAATGCTAGCTTCATTGCCGCTTTCGAAATCATGCGATGCGAAAATAGTTCGTATCCTCGATACGCTTTCCGTAGCCGAAATGGAAATTTCCGAATCGTTGTGGTCCGAAAACAAGACCAATGCGAATTGGAACGCAATAGACGAACTAAGTGCTATTGAATTCGACAAAGTCGGAAACTTGGCTGCGAGACTAACTGCTTGATTTGATATGGCAGTTTAGTATCGTATCAAGGATGCCAGCTATCTGAAAGGGCTTTGCAACAACGATGTCAGCGCCCAATTGCTTGAGGGTTTTCCAATTATCCCACCTCGGAAAGGGTTCGGCAACGACGATGATTGCATCCGGAAACTGCTGTGCAACTTTGCGTACAAGACACGCTCTTGGTTCTCCACCGTCTTCTGCCAAATGACGCTCGCGGACGACCAAGGGGTCTGACTCGATGTCGAGGACAATGACATCTGGCTTAGCCCACAATTCGAATTGTGTAGGAGTGGTCGCAATACATTGGATTTTGTATCGCGTAAAAGCGTCACACCAAAGTTGTCGCGTCAACGCTGTTTCCGACACGACCAGTGCCAATTCGATGGTATTCGCGTTTGACCCGCCGTCTCTTAAACGGCTTTCCATGGCAAGGCTTGTATCGATCAAACGCTGGACGCGCGGACTGACTCTCCGATTGCTGGCTGAGCTTTTCGAATCGGTTGAGGACTCTGTTAGAACGGCATGCGAAAGATTGACCAGCCATGGCAATACTCGATCATATAATTCATACCAGTAAAAAGTCGACAACGTTTCTGGCAAAGGATAAGTGCGGCGATGCCCAACCCAATCGTCTCCTAACAACACGCACCAAGGCATCGCACAAGCCTTTAAATTCACTGGTGCAACTGGTTGTTCTAGACTTTTTACGAAATCAACAGTGGGCTCGAATCGAGATTCGATTGCAACTAATAGTGCATGTGAAGGACCAAGACTGTCCGAAACAGACGCCTTTGATTGTAAAATTACCCAGTCCTCGACATTCCGATCAGTCAATAACGTGACATCGCGGAAATGACCAAGTATCCATTCCCAATGATCATGGGTCGGACCGAACCAGCCGATTGCAATCGAGTCGCTCATTCACCGACCGTGGACTCGATAAGTTCCAATTCTGCAGTGCGGATTATTTCGATCGCTTCGATCGCAGAGGAAGCGGATCTCAGCATCGTCAAGAAAACCTCATCTGTCACTAGTCGTGCCAACCTTGCTAAAATTCGCAAATGGACGCAATCGTCCGTTGAGCAGATCAAAAAGAAAACGTCTGTCATGTGCCCAGATACATTGCCGAACGGAATCGGCTGTGTTGAGATACCCAGCGCGACCAACGGCTCTGAGAGTATCGATGATTGGGGTCTTCGAGGGTGAAGCAACGCCACGCCATTTTCAAGTGCTGTCGGGTGAATTGCTTCGCGAGCAGC
>JAYVBW010000331.1:0-8834 GCA_043750255.1 Pirellula sp. | reverse complement strand
GCCGCGACGTCGGTTGCAACCAGAATATTGAACGAACCTTGCTTGAGTTGCTCTACGGTTCGCTCTCTTTGAGCTTGTGCAATATCGCCATTGAGCGCGACAGCAGCGTGTCCCATGGCAATCAGATTATCGGCCAATTCGACCGTTGCCAACTTGGTCTTCACGAAGATGATCATCCCTTCGTGGTCCGTCGCTTCAAGGATCCGCAAGAGCGCCTCGAACTTGTGGCTATGTTCTACAAGCACAAATCGTTGCCGAATTGTCTCAGCCGTCTTTTGTTGTGAAGCAATAGAAATGACGTGAGGATTTTTTAAGTGTTGGTCGGCGATTTCTCGAATGACGGAAGGCATCGTGGCAGAAAATAATGCGATTTGGCGGTGCGCGGGAGTTTGTTCCAAAATCCATTTCACGTCGTCTACAAATCCCATTCGCAACATCTCGTCCGCTTCATCCAAAACCAAGCATTGCAACGTATCGACTCGCAAGCGGTTTTCACGCATATGATCCATAACACGGCCCGGAGTGCCCACCACCACATGCACTCCGCGTTGTAGTGCGTGGATTTGAGTAGAGTACGCTTGACCGCCATAAATGGGAGCCACTCTCAGTCCACGCATGTGTTGAGCGTATCGTTGAAAAAATTCAGATACCTGGATTGCCAACTCGCGAGTTGGAGCGAGCACCAAAACTTGCGTTGCGGGATTTTGTATATTGATGCGGCTTAAAAGCGGCAAGGCAAACGCAGCCGTTTTGCCTGTTCCTGTTTGCGCCTGTCCGAGGACATCGCGACCCTCTAACATGGCTGGAATAGTTGCGGCTTGGATTGCCGTTGGGTATTCGTACCCTGATGTTAGCAGAGCGCTGCAGATTTCGGCTGGCAAATTAAAATCAGAGAACTTGACGCGATTGTCCACTTCAGCAGGGTCGTTCTCTTCAGGCAGAACAACCAAATCCGCTTTTTGTGATTCGTCGAATGCTAGGTCGGCATGTGCCTCAACTTCGGATGCCTGAGGTAAATCTACAAGCACCACTTTCGGCTTCGCAGGTTTGGTTTTCGGTTTCGCCGTTTTTGGCTTCAAGATTTTTGTCTGAGCAGCTTCATCTTGAGCCTCCACGGGCTGGACGAAAACCTCATTCATCTCGTCAGCATCTTCGAATTGAAGAGAAGCGATGAGCTGTGAAGCCTCCGCAAGGTCGGCTTCATGAATATCGTTTTGGTGCGCAGAAATAGCGATCGTGGGCTCTTTTGAGCTCATGTGTTCCTCTTCAAGATACAAAGGGTCGAAACCTAAATTCCATGGACCGCACAGTACTCGGACGGTGCAGAAACTCGGGAAAGTCTGGCTCGATTCAACCTTTGTCGGAGGAACCCATGATGGACTCGCGGATGGCGTTGAGAATAAGAACCCTGCTTTCCAAGCTGTTATCGAGGAAGATCCTAGCGAAAAGGACAGAATTCAGAAGGGGAAAAATAAAAAGATTGCCGATTGGAGAGAGCATCTTTTCCCATAAAAGCGCTCTCCGCCGCACTCAAAGCACTTGATTTGAGTCCCCCATGCAATACGATAATCTAGGAATCGAACTGGATGTGGATCCCCAGAATGGGCTCTGGCTCCCCTTTGCTCTCTCTTAAGGTTGTCATGATTCGAATTAACGGAACAAAGGAAAATGCGGAAACAAGAAGACTATTTTCCGCCACGTGCATCTCTGGACATTAAGATTATTGGCGTGTGCACTGCTCATAAAAAAAGTATATGCGATGATCGTGCAAACCGAATTAGCATTGAAAGTACGGTGATTTGGATTGGGAAAGATAGCGAGTCGCAATCGAACGAGTATCTGGAAGAGTGCAATACGCATCAATGCGGTGAATGATCGGCCTATCCTATCTCGATTAATGGGAGTCGAAACAGAGTACGCGATCCGTTGCAAACAGAACGCCACGTCTGCCGGGGCAGCCCTGAATTTCGATAGGTTGGCGGCGAGTCTTGCATGCACCACCCCGATTGCTCCTAGCTTTCGAAACCCATACCGTTTATTCCTTGCAAATGGGGGATGCATTTCGCTTGAGACCGGGGCTTCACCGAGCATGGCTCACGCAATGTTGGAATCAGCGACTCCGGAGTGCCATAGTCCTCGCGAGCTTTTAGGTTATCAAATTTCGATGGAAAAACTTCTTTCGGAAGTCGTAAGCAGTACCTTTGCGGAGCAAGACGCACATCTGTTAAAGGGAAGTGCAGACGCACATGGTCATACCTACGGCCAGCATGAGTCTTACGAGATGAGCATTGCCAAAGGGCCCATGCTAATATGCTGGCGTCTCGGATTGTTGCTCATGCTGCCAGCCTTAATTTCCTACCGATTCCTTGCGGCACTTTGTTTCATCTTGATCTGGCTGGCCAGTGAAGTGATCAACTTGATCGGGCGATCCGCGCGCAGCATTCGCAAGTTTGTTTTCAGAATGGATGTGTCGAAGCAGAGTGGCCATGTGAAATCGAAAAACATGCATTCAAGTACAATTGCACCATACTGGGTCTCATTGTTTGCTGCTGGACTTCGCATCCTGCATTGGCCTCTCGCGATCATGCTTTGGACGAATATCTATTGCTTTGCACTTAGACCTCAACGTCGATACCTTTCGGCATTCCTTGCGTCACGCTGTATTGTGGACGGTGCGGGTTACCTGGATAAAGAGAATCGCTTTTGGGTCAGTGCTCGAGCTTCTACCATCAATTCCGTTATCGGATTCGGCAGCTATGGTCGTTCATGTCCATTGTTCCGTTGCGATTCGTGGCTTCGTGGACTATGCGTTGGGCCATTATGGTCTCTTGGAAACTACGTCCAGCTCTTTGGGACAAGACAACGGGTTGAGATTGCGATCGGCGACTCTGGAATGTGCGAGCAATCGCAATATGTGCGATTAGGGTCAACGGCTCTCGTTCTAGACTTGGTTGAGAGAGTCATTCCGACGGTCCCGCTTCTGAAAAACCCAATCGAAGCGATTGGCCGATTTGCCAGAGATTGGATGTTGCTAACCAGTGTCCCAGACCGTACACAACGACAATGGACTTCGTTGGATATACAACATGCTTACGCGGCCGCAGTACGACAGATGTTGCAATCCAAATCCAGTGTTCCGATCGAGGCTTGGAAGATTCTCGATCAATGGCAGTCCACTCTGAACCAATTGCATCCATCGGACGATGAATCCAATCTGCCTCGCACCATGTTAGGACGAATCGATTGGCTCAGCAAACTCTGGTTGTTGCATCAAACGAACAAGGATGCGACCTGGCAAGCTCGCAAAAAAATTGATCTGCGCTACCACGAATTGTCCAATAAGGGGTATCACCGACGACTGAACGAAACACTGGAACTTGCCCCGATACTCGATCCATTTGAGATTTCGCGTTCTAAACGCACGCCCCCAGTGGGATCGCCCGCAGCCCAACGGGGCTATTTGATTCGAGAATTTGCGGGCCCTGAATGCAACCTGCATGTCGATTGGACTCATGCCGAATTCGTCTTCGAAGGAAAGAAACGTAGAGTCCAATTTTAGGACAACCAGGTCCTTCGTTTCAATCGTCATCTCCCTACCACTTCTTAGCAATCACCCAAAGACTTGGCAAATCTCTTTCAAGGCAAATGGGAGCTTTGTCGATGACATCAGTTGATTTCATTCGAAACCGTTATCGCATTGCACATGGATGTGCTAAACAGCAAAACATCCAATGCTCTCCAATTTTTTTCAGAAACCAATCGGTATCGTCACGCTCCTTGGTGTAGCGGTGGGTGGCCCCTACGTAGCCTTTGAGACCGACGCTGGGATTCAGTTGCGTCAATCGCTGGTGAGTCGCTTGGCTCAGTCGCCAAATGCGGAAAAAAGTGCACCGTCCCATTCCGAATCATCGGATCCCTATTCTCTCGTTTCGGCCAGTGTTTCAAACGGTTCGCGATCCGCTACTCCTTATATTGAAACTAGATCGGGTCCCGCTGCGGTAGTACCTGGTAGCACCGATCAACTTTGGGACTATACGCTCGGCACCCCTACGCTTAACCAGATTCAACAGCAACCCAGCGCGGCAGTCGGAGGCGGAATCGTTAACGACTTGCGAGAAGTACTTCGGTTTGACATCGTACCTGGTTGGTTGCCCCAACGCTTCGCTCGCGTTTCGACGGTTACGTCCAATGTCCAAATGGACGGGTTACGAGTTCCGCTCATAACTGGAACACAACCTAAAGACATTGCAGGTACGCTTACCTACTATTTTGACGCGAGTCAGACTTTGAAGCGTATTAACCTTCATGGACTAACGGGGGATCCCACGCAACTCGCCCATTTGATGGTCCAACACTATCAGCTTAATCCCGAACAAAGTCTGGGCGGGCAACTGTACACCACGCGGTGGAACAATCGCATCACCAGCGTAATGCAAATCGCTCCCGCACCCATTATTTACGCAGGGGCCGATCACTCCAAGTACATTATTTTCCTCGAACTGAACCAGCCTTCGAACCAGTACGGTCTAAGCCATGAGGCCAGTGAAATCCTACGCACCTCTGAAGCTACACAAAGATGGTAAGTTAGTGCTGGAGCCCCCATGCAAACGGGTCTTGCTCGTCGATGATAACTTTTACGTCAGCATTGACAAACGCCCGGCCCGTGATGCTTGGAGAAACATGCCCAGACTGCCGATCGAGCCATCGGAAGCTCCCTCGAAATTTACTTCCAATAATACTTTCTTGAACCCACTCTTCTCCTTCTGCTAGCTTTCCATCTGCTGCTAAGCATGCAAGTTTAGCGCTGGTGCCAGTCCCGCATGGCGAGCGATCGTACATGCCACCAGGGCACAATACAAAACTTCGTGAACTGCCAGAATCCGTCTTTGCTGGGCCAAAGATTTCAACGTGATCCACTTCTGGAAAGTGTTGTCGGCATGAAGCGAGAATTCGACTCGATAGTTCGAGCAATTCAGAAACAGGACGGTCAAGGTCATGGCCACAAGGTGACGGAACCAAACAAAACCAATTCCCAGCATACGCAATGTCAGCTTGGAATTTCCCTATTCCCGCCACTATCAATTCAAATCCGGCATGTGAACGATAGCTTGGAACGTTTTCGATCGTAACGCTGGAGTCGGAGTGCAAAATCGCGCTAACGATTCCGGCTACGGTTTCGAAGCGATGTACACCGGTTCTCAATTTGCCAAGATAGGCCAACGTAGCCACGACCCCAATCGTTCCATGTCCGCACATACCCAGGTAACCGACATTGTTAAAGAAGAGGATGCCGCAATGGTTTTCGGAATCGCGAGCTGGTATCAAATACGCGCCCACCATCACTTCTGATCCGCGTGGCTCATTGACGATGGATCGCCGAAAACAGTCGTGGTTTTCTCGCATATTCGTAAGTTGCTCTGCAATGGACTCGCCTAGTAGTCGAGGGCCTCCATCGACTATCGTTCTGGTCGGTTCACCCCCAGTGTGTGAGTCAATTACCCGAAAAGTGCGCATGCTGGACCTTGGTTTTTTGTTCTACGACCGGAAGTTTTTTGCGAGATTGTAGAAGGAAGAAGGTATTTCGCACGAGCCCAACTTCCCCAACAACTTGCGACAGAACAATGAAAACATTGGGCTTTTGCTTTTTCGTTTCCACACCATTTTGCCTTCGCGAATTCGAGCGGGCGGAGCCGCTGCACCACTTTTCGCTGCAACTAGAGTTGTGAATAGGAGCGTGGCAGCAGGTTAAACTTGTGTATTTTCGAAACAGCCCCAGCATACTTTTCAACTACTTTTAGCTTCGCCCATTCCGGATGGTCTTGGAATTTCTTCCAGCATGCATCACGATGAGCTGCATTGTCATATACGGTCATGTACGTCAAATTTGGCATCCTATCTCCGACCAAAGCCTGACCAAAGAAAACGGGTTGGATTCCGCAGTCGAGGAAGATAGGCACTTCGCCGCTGTTGAACATCTCGACCTTTAAGACGCCCATGCGTTCTGTAGGACTTTCGTAAACTCGCATTTCGAACAACCGATCCTTGTTCGCGATTTTTTGTGTCGGTACAGCTAACTTGGGAAAGCAATTGAATGCCAAAAGCATTTCACTTCGCATTCGGCTATAGACAGGTTTCTTGATATCCGTTTCAAGGTAGGTTTTTCCCTCTTTAAGGAACGACTCATCCTTTCCCAAAGCGTCCAAGACGGAAGCGACTTGACCTGGTCCGACGAGGGGCATCAAGAGGAACATGGACGTTTTTCCGTCGACGGGAGCCTCTGTCGCAAGTGCTCCCACGTTTTCGATTCCCATCCGATTTAGCGAAGGAATCAAGGCCTTTTCCAAGAAAGCATCGAGTTCGCCAAGTCTAGTGACATCGATTCCTTGGTATTCAATCAATTCATAGTATTGGTTTGTAATCGATTGCGACATGGCCAAGGGAATCGAAAGTGTAGCGGAGCAAAAAAACACAAACGCGATAAGCAACTGTTTCATCATGGGTGGAACTTTCTATTGGAATTTAAAAAAGGGTGGGACTCGATCATAATAACTCAAAGCGCTCAACTAGCGGTACTTTATTTGTTGCTTCTCTTTGCAGCCTTTGGCGCTGCTCCATCTAAATTATTGCTGGGATCCATTTTCGCGAGTGCTTCGGCAGTTGGGCTTCCACCGAATTGTTTGTAGTAGAGTTCTTGGAATGGATTGATCTTGGGTCCGACTGCCGTTTCGTTCACCATCAGAGGTAACGCTTGGCTCCAAAATTGTTCGAAGGCGGCTGCGAGCTCCCTGACGACTTCTGGATGTTGCGCGGCGACATCGGTCGTTTCGCTATAGTCTGCCTTGAGATCGAAAAGTTCCCACTTGGGTTCGGCTGCCCCTTTTTCTGAAACGAGATGCCAACGTGTGTTTCGCACGCTACACATTTTGAATTTCGATTCGTTCGGGTCAGCCAGCTTGGGCCAGCGGCCTTGATGTGCGATGAGCGCCCGATCGGCCCATGGTGCGCTAGGGTTCTCTAGTAACGGCACCAAACTACGACCCTCGATCTGCGGTCTCACAGCGTCGGTAATTTTCGCTCCGGCGAGTTCAGCCAGTGTCGGAAAGAAATCAATGTGCGCTGTGAGCGCTGTGCAGTCAGCGGGCTTGATGGTTCCGGGCCAACGCCAGAAAGAACTCGCGTGCGTGCCGCCGAGCCAGACGCTTCCTTTGGCGCCACGCATGCCAGCATTGAAAACCTTCACACCCGCAGTGCCTCCATTGTCGTTCATGAAAATAACGAGGGTGTCCTTGGCGATCCCCCATTCATCGAGCTTGGAAAGGATTTTACCGACGTTCTGGTCGATATTATGGAGCATACCGAAAAAATTTTCGGTTTCGGGCGTCAGGTCTTTGCCTTCGTAGAGGGCCTTGTCCTCCGAGCGAGCGATGTAGGGACCATGCGGAGTGTTGGATGGAATGTAGGCGAAGAAAGGCCTGTTGCTTTTGCGTTGCGAGTCGATCCACTTCGTCGCTTGTTCGTAGTAGAGGTCCGCGCAATAGCCCTTTGTTTTCTCGAACTTGCCGTTGTGCAGGATTGCTGGGTCAAAATACTTGTTGTCTGGTGCGTCGCCGCAGGAACCAGGATAAGTTTGTCCGATGCCGCCGCCGCCGTGTATGAAGACTTCGTCGAAGCCGCGACGGTTCGGCTGATACTCGGCTTCGTCCCCAAGATGCCACTTGCCGAAAATCCCAGTCGAGTAACCGTTGGATTGGAGTATCTGTGCGACGGTCGTCGCTTTCAGCGTAAGTCGCTCGCGTTCAAGGATCGTGTGGGTGACACCATTCTTGAACTCATGTCTACCTGTCATCAACGCGCTACGGGTCGGCGAACAAGTGGGGCTAACATGAAAGTCAGTGAATCGAACGCCTTCGTTGCGTAGCTTGTCCAGATTCGGTGTCTTGAGAACAGGGTTGCCATGCGCCGAGATGTCACCGAAGCCCTGATCGTCAGTCAGAATGAAGAGAATGTTTGGTCGTTTTCCGGCTATATTATCCGCACGAAGTGAAGTCGGCAGAATCAGGATCCACGCAACAGCGATGAAAAGCAATGGTTTCATGAGGTGACTTACGTTTATTAAATGGATGGGGCCTACAGGCATTCTACGTGAATGAAGCGACTAACGTTGATTTTACACATTCTACAAAGGCGATGTGAGGGGGACTATAAGTCGAGTACTCTGTGCCTTGAATCTCGCAACGGAGTGTCGAGTTACATCTATATTGTCAACCATGCAAGGAAGAACTTATCTTGTCGAAATGGTTTGTATCGCGGAAGAAACTTCGGAAGAGATACAAACTCGTTCCATTGCGATACTATAATCCCAACGTCGTTTGGACGAACCAGGGTCCGAATTGTATTTGCCGATCACGATGAAGACCGGAACTATGAAGATTGATTCAGTCGACTTTTACTACCTCTCGATGCCCGAGGTGCTCGACATCGGCGATGGAAGCCAAGATGCGCTACTCGTAAGAGTCGCGGCAGGCGAATTCGTCGGTTGGGGAGAATGCGAGGCGGCCCCGCTAGTTTCCATCGCGAGTCTTGTCTGTCCGATGTCACACAGCGCATGCAAACCCGTCCTAGCATCGGTACTTGGCCAGCCTATTAACAGTGTCGATGATATTCGAAAAATCGGCAATTTAGTACGCGCCAATAGCATGGACCTGCTTCAAGCAGATCATACGCTCTCGGGAATAGACATCGCACTGTGGGATCTGCTTGGGCGCCAAATGGGTGAGCCGGTTTGGAAATTGCTTGGTTATAAGAAATGTTTCGGCAAAACGCCTTACGCCTCT
>JAYVBW010000330.1:0-5172 GCA_043750255.1 Pirellula sp. | reverse complement strand
GTAAGATATAGATCTTCTGCGCAACAATCTGCATGACGGCAGACGATTATTAGAAGGAGTTTATGAATGATTCCCATCGACGAAATGGATAACGGTGATCGCCAGTTCAAGTTGCAGACTGGAAATCAACATGGTCGCGACGATGCGGGTGGCAACCAAACGTTTGATTTTTCTGGCCTGAGCATTGATGACTCCGCTGAGACGTTAGAGCCAGCACAGAAACTTGGCTCCGTTCCCTTGGATGGACGCGCAGAGACCATCGCCGGCGGAGCGGACCCGACTGAGGAAAAGATAGCAGATTCGATGCTATTGCCGACGATCGAATTACCCAGCGATGCGCTCGACGACGAATCCAATGCTGCCTCGACCCAACCCTCGTCCAAAACAACGCGTTCGACTGACGCAAAGGATAAATCGTCGACGATCGGTTCCATTATTGGCAATTACGAAGTCCTATCCGTATTGGGCCGGGGTGGGATGGGGATCGTTTACAAAGCTCGGCATCGAACTCTGAATCGTGTCGTGGCCTTGAAGATGATCCTTCACGGTCTGCATGGCGGATCGATGGCGGTTCAGCGATTTCTGACAGAAGCGAGAGCGGTCGCAGCCCTTCAGCATCCAGGAATCGTTCAGATCTTTGAGATCGCGGAACACCAAGGACTACCTTATTTTTCTTTGGAATTTGTCGACGGGCATGATCTTCATTCCGCGTTGAAGGGCCAAACCTGGAGTGCGAAGCCTGCGGCCGAATTGGTGGCAACGCTTTGCGACGCGATGCAGTACGCCCACGACCGTCACATTCTCCATCGCGACATCAAACCCGCAAATATCCTTCTCGATTCTGAAAAACGGCCCAAACTATCCGACTTCGGATTAGCCAAGAAACTCGATACGGGGGATCAAGTGACCCAAGATGGGACCGTCATGGGGACGCCGAGCTATATGCCGCCTGAGCAAGCCCGAGGCGATGCTGCGGCCATTTCGCCCCGTTCCGATATTTACTCTTTGGGCGCAGTTCTCTACCAATTGATCACCGGCAGAGCGCCGTTCGTTTCTGACAGCATGATGGACACATTGGTCCAAGTCATTCATCGCGATCCGGTCCAACCGAGGGAATTGCAGCCCGGCGTTCCCATCGACCTAGAAACGATCTGCATTAAGGCTTTGCAAAAAGAGCCAGCTAATCGTTATCAGAGTTGCCATGAACTCGCAGCCGATCTCAGGCGCTATATTCGGGGTGAACCCATCTTGGCACGACCTATTAGCCATTGGGAACGCCTGACTCGCTGGTGTCGGCGTAATCCGAGGATCGCTTGGCCAACTGCGGTGGCCAGTTTTTTCGTCATTGCTACTGCTGTTGTCTCGCTCACGGCTTGGCGTATCACTGCAGCCCAAGCCGTAGTGATTGCCGAAGAGCGGGACGAAGCGAATGAACAACGCAACGAAGCCGACAAGCAGACGATCAAAGCCAATCAACAGCAAGCGTTAGCGGAAGAGAACGAGCAACTGGCGATCAAACAGGCCAATTTGGCTTTGCAAAACATTCAATTTGTCGTGACTGACGTCGACACGAAACTGATGCAGCAACCGGGTTCTAGCGAGATTCGCATCGCGATCATGGAGGCCGTCTCTAAAAAATGGGACGAGCTAGATATCGGCATGACCGGCGGCGTGCGAGGCAAGGCTGTTCCGACCTTAATGGCTGTGCGCCAACGCATAGCAACCACCTTCGCCCAATTGGATCGCATCAAAGAAGCCAATGAAGAGTTTAAGAAATTAGAAAAGTCGGCCCGAGAAAGAATCGTGGTGAAAGAAGGCACCGATGCCTCGCGATTGAACCTTGCCAAGATCTTAATGAACGCTTCATCGATCCAGAGGCAGATTGGCAATGCAAAGGGAGTTGAAACCAAACTACTCGAAGCTCGCGAGATTGTGCGCGATGTCCTAAAGAACCCTAAGCCCGAGGAAATACCGACGAATGCTAATCTCGTACAACAACTTTTGGCTGCAATTAACCAGAATTTAGGAGCTGACTATCTACGCCAAGGCCGCGTGTCGGACACGGCTGTCGTCTTTGGAGAAGCCGTCAAAGCAAATCAGGCGGTCCTCAAAAACATCGAGTCGCAACCCGGTTTCGCAGAGCTAGAAAGTACTGCAAAGGAAGCCCAAACCTCGGAACTGAAAAGCGCGATCGATAAAGGTGTTCTCGGTGTCGCTTACGTTTTAATGCGGCTCGGCAAAACCGATGAAGCGATCGTAAATTATGATCTCGCGATTGCGAGTCGAAAATCAGAAATGGAGCAGCATCCAAAGGTTTCTCGATTGAAGTCAGAACTCGCCGGCCAACTCGCGTTGTACGGCCGCTCGTTGCTATGGCTCGACCGACTTGAGCCATCCGAGCCCATCCTGAATGAAGCGGTAAAGCTGTCCAATGAAGCTTATCAATCGGACCCCGAAAAATCCGACTTGAAAAGGTCCTTGGCATTCGCACTGTATAACTTAGGAACGCTTCGCGATCTGCAAGGCAAAAATGATGAGGCGTTAGGCCACTTCGAACGCTCTCGAGGACTGAGACAAGATTTGTATGACGCATCGCCGGACGACAAGAACGGTCTCAATTTGATGCAATCGGAGGCTCGTGTCGGAAACGGGCAAACGGCCAAGGAGTTAAGCGACAAGCTCGGAAAATCGACTATTTCTAACCAAGAAATCCATCTTGAGCGAGCCTGCGCCTTAGCTCAAATGGCGAGAAATGCGCAAGAGGAAGAAAAAAAGAAACTATTTGACGAGGCTCTTACAGCGCTGGAACGTTCGGTCGCCGATGGATACCTCGATCCGTTTCGAATTTCTACCGACCCAGACCTAAAACCACTGCATGGCGAAGCGCGTTTTGCCGTCCTATTACAAAAACTTAGAACACAAAGCCAAGGTGAAAAGCAATAGATGTGTGGAATAGGCATCCAGTGTGCGATGGCGCTCCGAGTTTGGATTCGCATCCTGCGAGCTGGCATGAAGAGCGATTGCTCAATCAGTGTAAGCTGACTTTTTCCAGAGCTAGCGGACCTGGCGGTCAGAATCGAAACAAAGTCGAAACGTGCGTTCAGATTGAGTACCTCCCGGCCAGCATCATCGCTTCTGCGAGCGAGCGTCGAACTCAAAACGAGAATCGCAAAGTTGCCGTGCAGCGGTTGCGATGTAAGCTCGCAGTCGAACTTCGCCCAATGTCGGACGTGATATCGACAGCCAAGATATCGATAGCGTTGGCCGCTAAAAAGCAGATTGGATCCGCAACCTGGCAGCAGTACTGTCGAAACGGAAGAATCGACATTTCAGATACAAATAACGATTGGCCAGCGATCCTTGCCGAGATTATTGGGTTCATGTCCATCTCCAACTGGAATATTAGCGACGTCGCTTCGATTCTTGGGTCAAGTTCATCGCAATTAGTAAAGCTGCTTAAAAAGCATCCACCTGCATTCGTTCTGTTCAATCAGGAAAGAAAGTCCCGCGGCCAGCGGCCTTTGGAATGAATGGTTTTGACTTTGGTTTTATGGTTCGAGCGAAATCGGTTCCTCGCCAATAAACGGTTCTGCTGATACCATAGTGCACCTACTGGTAATTGAGAAGCCTTTTGGGATGAAGCAATTAGGAAATGAATCGATACGACTATGACGTAATTGTCGTCGGAGCAGGCCATGCCGGAACCGAAGCGGCGGCTGCGGCGGCCCGCTTGGGGGCTCGCGTCGCTTTGTTGACAGGCAATCTCGACACTGTTGGCCAAATGAGCTGCAATCCAGCGATCGGCGGGGTTGCCAAGGGCCAGATCGTTCGCGAAATCGACGCCCTCGGCGGCCTAATGGGAGAGACGATCGACCGGACCGGCATCCAATTTCGACTACTCAATAGTCGCAAGGGACCTGCCATGCACTCTCCTCGTGCGCAAGCAGACAAGAAAGGCTATCAGTTCGAAATCAAACGTCGGATCGAAGAAACGCCGAACCTCGATCTACGACAAGAATTGGTCGAAGACTTAATAACCGAAACGGTTGGCGGGCAGGAACGCATTGTTGGTGTTCGCGTTAGAGGTGATGCAGACTACTACGCAAAGGCGGTCGTGCTCACCACGGGAACGTTTCTTCAGGCGATCATGCATACCGGAGAAGCGAAAACGGCAGGCGGACGGGCTGGCGAGGGAACAACGTCTGGCATCAGCCTCGCACTCCTTCGTTTGGGTTTCCGCGTTCAACGATTCAAGACGGGGACTCCAGCGCGTCTAAATGGTCGAACCATCGACTACTCGAAGACCGAAATGCAGCCCGGCGACGAGTCTCCACAGCCCTTTTCGTACATGACCGATTCCCTGCCAGGTCCACACGTTCCATGCTGGATTACCTATACCAACGAAGCCGTGCATTCGTTGATCCGCGAGAATCTGCATCGCGCTCCAATGTACACCGGTCAGATCCAATCGACTGGGCCTCGCTATTGCCCGTCTATCGAAGACAAAGTCGTTCGTTTTGCGGATAAAAGCCGCCACCAACTCTTCTTAGAGCCCGAGGGTCGCAATACGCTCGAGGTCTATGTCAACGGCATCTCAACCTCGCTGCCACGTGACGTTCAAGATCAAATGATGCGTTTGATTCCTGGTCTTGAAAAAGCTCAGATTATGCGATATGGATATGCGGTCGAATACGACTTTTGTCCGCCCGATCAATTGGAACCTTGGTTTGAAACAAAGACTGTCGAGGGACTCTTCTTTGCAGGCCAGATCAACGGAACCACTGGGTACGAAGAGGCGGGTGCCCAGGGTTTAATTGCCGGTGCAAGTGCCGCATTGCGATTGCAAGGCAGGGATGGACTCGTTCTGGGACGTGAAGTGGCATACATGGGTGTCCTGGCTGACGATCTCGTTACGTGCGGTGTCGATGAACCGTATCGCATGTTCACCAGTCGAGCCGAATACCGCATGATGTTGCGACAGGATAACGCAGATCGTCGATTGACAGAGTTAGGGCATTCGCTCGGGCTCGTCGATAAAAAAAGATACGATCGATTCAGTAAGAAAATGGCTTCCATTGAGTCGGCTACCAAGTTGCTCTCCAAACTGCGAGTAGAAAATACGCCAGCCGACAAACATCTGCGTCGGCCTGAAGTCCTGTGGTCCGACTTAGT
>JAYVBW010000329.1:0-3960 GCA_043750255.1 Pirellula sp. | reverse complement strand
AAACCAACCAGGCACCTCTTTGTCAACACCACTCGCTGCGGATTGAGGGAAAAACTTCATTTAAGAAATTGTTGCCAAGTTGATCTTGGTCGGGACATAATCCACGGACTATAATCCCGCCCCCTCATCCTCTCGAATCGTTCAGTCCTAACAACGCAAGGTTAACCTCGTGCTTTCGATCCGACCGACAGTTGCCGAGCATGCTTTTTACGTTTTTGCAAGATCCCTTCACCCCGAACTCTTTAGTATCTATCGTAGCCGTTCTATCCATCGAAGTAAGTATTCCGCAAGAATCGACATAACCAGCGACGGCCATCTAGTCACTTTCAATTCGCGTTCTGTGGTCATGACTGAGGTGATTTGTTCGTCCAAGCAGCTACTGCCTCAAAAGCGGCGTTTGGTTGGCTCGAACCTCAAAGGCAAGAATGTCGAGCAAGTGGAACGCAAGCAGGGTGTGAACTATCACACGCAGTTTGAACTGGAGCACGTCTCGACGGATATGTTTTGGATGCTGCATAACCAATTGCAATCGAGCCAATGCGAAAACGAATTGGTTCAATCCTTTGATTCTAGCGGACGCATCGCGTTTGGAGCCGTGAGTTTCGTGCACGTCGAAGAGCGGGAAAGGCAATTGCTAATACAAGCATTCCATACATTCCCAGACGATTGCGCGATTGTGAAGTCGGTCTCGACGTTTTCCGCAGAGTAAACAACATGCCGCTGAAAATGTTAGTCATGAAAATATTCAGTCACTAAGTTGTACAATTTCAAAACCAGCTCTTGTCGCCGAAGCACGCCAGATCGTGAGATCGATACTTTCCGCCAATGTTCGCACTGAACCGTCGACCATGGTGACATTGACGACAGCCGTATGGTAACTACGGGATGTAATCATGGCGAAACTTGGCGAACCATTAGCGCCGTTTTTTCCCTCTTGCCACGAGTTGAAATCGGTTTCAACGTACGTGGTGCCGCTGTTGGTGAAGTGAACTTTGCTGTTCGGAAGCAACGCGGCTGTGAATCCAGAGTGGTGAACGCGTCCATCAGGCCATTCCGTATGTCCGGTCGACTTGAAGTCGGGACCACTGGCGACAATGGATTCCGCGTCCATTCGATTGTTGGGAATGTTTGTCGTAGATGGTCCGCCGTTGCGAGTGTAAGGAGTCCAGGCTTTAACCTCGGCGGCAAGCAATGTGGCACTGCTACCATCAGACACGCTAGCGAACGTTAGAAACGAATTCGGAAAGAACATGCCATCCCCACCAAGACGCGTCTGAGGATTGAACACAAACCATCTGCCAAGATTGAAACCGTAGCTAGTAGGGTAGAGCTTGGGAGCACCGCTGCCCGGATCTCGAATCACGTCCCCTTTCGCATCGCTTGGGCATGAGTACGCAGCGATTTTGACAGAATCGATAACAGGTTGGAAATCCCAACCGAGCGACAAATCGACTTTACTGTACAAATTACTTTGCTCCAAAAACGGTAAGATGCGCCCATGCACACCCCATGATCCATTATTGGAGGTGTTTCCGAGCCGAAAGTCGATTACGGCTGATGCCGGAAAACGCTTATGGGCGCTCTCGTAAGTGTGGCAAGCCAACGCGATCTGTTTCAGGTTGTTCTGGCAACTCATCCTGCGGGCCGCTTCACGTGCTGCTTGAACTGCTGGCAATAGCAGTCCAACGAGAATGCCGATGATCGCTATCACAACCAAAAGCTCCACGAGAGTGAATCCGTAGGTGCGACGATGCATTGCAATCCCCTTGATCAACAATCGTTGAGTGTTCGTGGCTTATGTACAATTTCTAAGGAGTTCTCGCTCGAAATGCCTATTGATCGGCTTTTTGGCTTAGATTCTTTTTCTCCCTGGATAAACTTAGATCGATCGGCAGCGAAAACAATCCCCGGCGTTGGATTCATCGCGACGGTGGAAAATCCACCGGGTTGTCGGAAGTAAAATACAAACGTCCATGATCGTATTCGTGATACCTCGCTTCTAGTTCAACGGAGAAACAATTGCTTAGAAACCGGTTTAACTCTCTACGCTTTCGACTTCTCGTCCCAATACTCTTGGTGTCGCTACTTGCGGCTACAGGAGTTGCGGTTGCGTCCTCTCTACTTGGAAATCATTGGGGAACTTTGGACCTGCATCGCCGGTCTGCAGGAATGGAGCGAGCACTCAATGAAAACTCATTCCCGCTAAACCAGAATGTGCTTCGGGCCCTTGCCGACCTGACGCAGGCAAGTTTGGTCACTGTGCGAAATCAAGTAGTCGTCAACACAACGCTCGACGAACGGGATTACAACGACCGAGCCAGAATTCAGGATGTCATGGAAACGAGTGCGAATTCGCAATCAGCAATTGTCGAACTAGCGGGTGGTCGATATGTTGTGCGGCCAATTAAGCTTGGGAGAGGGCGTCCTGACTCGGATGGAGTGACGAGTCTGCTCATGCTATTTGACGAGTCCGAGCTGCGCGAATTCCGATGGAGGGCCGCATTATTACCAATGGTGACGGGGATCTCCACGGTCGTCTTGTTGACGTCAGTTACGCTCTACCTGACGAGCCATCTAATCAACCGACTCGCACTGTTACAGCGACAAGTCGATGCTGTAGGTACAGGAAATTTCGAAACGACCGGGATCGATCCACTGTCAGACGAAGTCGGTATGCTTAGTGCATCCGTGGCAAGCATGGCAACCCAGTTGAAGCAACTTTGGTCCACGGTAAATCGTCAGCAAAGCGAAAAGTTAATACACCAGATTGCTGGCGGACTAGCGCATCAATTGCGCAATAGCTTGACCGGAGCGCGTATGGCAGTGGAATTGCATGTGCGACACTGTCAGTCAATGAAAACCACGGAACAAAAACAAGACTTACAGGTTGCGCTTAGCCAACTCGACTCAACCGAAGACTACGTAAAGCGTCTGCTGTTGCTCGCTAAGGGAAGTCAGCAACAAGAGCAAGCAGCGAGGATTGGCGACTGCCTTGAGGGAATACGTTCAAGTTTAGCGTTGATTGCAAAACATCGGCATTTGAATTTTGACTGGAGAATGGCAAACAACGTTTCGAGTGATACCGTGGCAGACGGTCCAACTCTCGCGGCGGCCGTAAACAATTTGGTGCTCAATGCCTTCGACGCGGGAACTAGCATTGTTGTCCAGTTGACAGTGGTATCGCCTGGGAGACTATACATTGATGTGACCGATAATGGAGACGGACCACCCGCTTCACTGGCAAGCTCAATGTTTGATCCCTTTGTAACTTCTAAACCAGAAGGACTCGGCCTTGGTTTGCCACTCGTTCGTCGGGCTGTTGAGAAAATGGCGGGCAAATTAGAATGGAGCCGAACGGACGGGAAAACGCTTTTTCGTATCGCCTTACAACTTCACACTCCGTTGTCGCAAAAATGATCCCAAGACTCCAAGACACACCCAAACAGCCCAGAGTACTGGTCGTGGATGATGAGCCGTCCATCTGTTGGGGATTTCATCGATTGCTCACGGACGAAGGTTGCTGTGTATTGACGGCCTCGTCGGCGGAGGAAGGTCTGCGATTGGCTCGAGAGCATCCGCTTGATTTGGTGTTGCTGGATGTGCGACTTCCAGGCGAAGATGGGTTGAGTGCGCTGCCTCGCTTCCGCGAAGTGACCCATCAAGCTCCCGTCATTGTGATGACGGCATTTGGAGATCTTGAAACGGCTGTCAAAGCGGTGCGGCAGGGAGCGACCGACTACCTGACAAAGCCCTTTAAACTCGACGATGTTGCTAAAACGTGCAGGGAAACTATTCGGTTATCTCAATTGCAATTGATGGATGAAGTAAGAACTCATGACAGAGAAACGTTGCCGCAGTCGTTGGTCGGACGATCTGCTGTAATGCAACGCATTTTTAAGCAGATTGCCATTATCGCGGAAAGCGATGTTTCGGTGCTAATAACAGGTGAAATTGGAACCG
>JAYVBW010000328.1:0-4019 GCA_043750255.1 Pirellula sp. | reverse complement strand
AGGCAATGCTCCAACCGGCGGTGGCGGGGGAATATTTAAAGCGACACCTTACGCGCCAAGCCATAGCAATCAGTTCGGTATCTATCCCGTCCGCGGTCCCTGGAACTAACGCCTGACTTGAGTTGCCCCATCTCTTTAAGCATGTTTAACCGGCGCAGCCGCGCGATCGAGTAGTTTGCCCCCCTTCCCAGTTCCTCGTCTGACGAGGGCAGCTAAAAGAGAACACGAATCCTACAGCCAGTCTGGTTTCAGACTGGCTGTTTTCGTTTGCCCAGCGAAGCTGGCAAACCCAGTCACTCGTTCCCAAGCACCAGCTCAACGCAATCCCAGAGGCTCTGCTTCAACCCCCTGCGTTTCCTTTAGGTCTCACATCGCGGTTCCAACGACCGATTTAACAGGCCAGATCGTGCTTGTCGAGTGAAGGATACGGGAAGCAGAGCTTCCAGAGTGTGCGTTCCCAAGCCGGAGCTTGGGAACGAGGGCCACTGACATTATAATGACCTCGCATTTTAGAGATCAACCATCAACACGTGGACATGGGACATGGGAAATGGGAAATGGGAAATGAATATTCCAACTAACCGACGCGCCTGGTTGGTGCAGCTCAGCGCACTGGGAATCGGCTCTGTTGCATTTCAACGCGTGCTTGCGGACAAGGCAAGTGCAAAAGATACAATCACCCCTCAGATGATCAACGAGGCGCAATGGATTGCTGATATCGAACTTACCGATCCTGAAAAGGATTCACTTTGCAAACAGCTTCAGGATCAAACAGAGAATGAGAGCAAGTTGCGAGCACTGAATATGGATGCCGACACGGGGCCAGCCGTGGCCTTTTTACCGCACTTCTTTGCTGAACATCTCCCGGAGGATCTTTTGGAGAGAAAGCGTTCTGCAAAAACACTATCAGAACGCACGATCGATTCCTCTTGGTCGGATCGAGCCAAGCAAATTGGCGACAGTAACATAGACTGGCAAGACGAGTTGGCCGTTGCTGCGTCCGGTATCGTCGAACAAGCGACAGCGCTCCGCTCGGGAAGGATAACCAGTCAACGCTTAACCGAATTGTACCTTGGTAGGCTGAAAAAATTTGACCCTATTCTGCGTTGCGTGGTTACACTCACCGAAAAACTTGCGATGCAACAAGCGATGCAAGCTGACCGAGAGCTCAAGGGTGGTAAAGATCGGGGATTGTTGCACGGTATTCCATGGGGAGCCAAGGACATCATTGCTGTGCCTCCCTTTCCGACCACTTGGGGAGCCAAACCCTATCGAGACGAGGTGCGTCCGAATCTAGCCACTGTCGTCAGCCGCCTTAACGATGCAGGTGCCGTCATGTTGGGCAAGCTTGCTGTTGGAACTTTGGCTTGGGGTGATATATGGTACGATGCCACAACAAAGAATCCATGGAACGTCGAACAAGGAAGCTCGGGTTCATCCGCAGGAAGCTGTTCTGCAGTAGGCGCGGGATTGTGTACATTTGCATTGGGCAGTGAAACGCTGGGCAGTATCGTCTCTCCGGCTCGCCGTTGTAGAGTCATGGGTTTGAGACCGTCGTTTGGCAGAGTCAGCCGATACGGATGCATGACATTGGCATGGAGCATGGACAAAATTGGGCCGATCGCAAGGCACGCCATCGATTGCGGGATCGTGTTAAGCGCTATTCAAGGAACCGATGGAATGGACCCGACCGTCGTGGATCGGCCACATATTTGGCCCTCCCAATTTAACGTAAAGAAACTTCGTGTCGGGTATATGGAGTCGCAATTGTCCGACAACGAGCAATTGGTGTTCGATCAACTTCAATGCGATGGGGCGGAAATGGTTCCATTGGAGTTTCCGAAAACGATACCTCAAGAAGCGCTCATGGTGGGTTTGGATGTTGAGTCGGCAGCCATGCACGATTCACTCTTTCGAACAGCGGAATCGGATGGCGACATGGGGCTCTGGGGGCCTTCGTTTCGCAAATCCCAGTTCGCGCGGGGCATCCATTACGTTCAAAGCATGCGAGCAAGGACGATGTTGATTCAAGAAACAGAACGCGTCTTGCGGAACGTCGACGTTTTGCTCGGCAGCGATGATCTGGTCCGTACGAACTTGTCCGGCCATCCCAGTATGATCGTTAGGTTCGGTTCTCAGGAACTTGCATCACCCATCGCAAAACCGGAAGAGGACGAAAAAGCCAAAACGAAACCGGTCTCGATGGCACCACGAACTATCAAACTGACGGCAAAGTATTTTGGTGACGCGTGGCTCGTCGCGGTGGCGGATTACATCGAACGGAAATTGCCAGCCCAACCGGCTTTGCCTCTTGACGTTTGAGAACTGTGGGTCAGCGGCTCCGCCCGCTTACGACTTCCTATGGCAGACGACTTCGTTCCCTGCGAACGGAGTCGCAGGGCCACAATCAGGACGACCCACCAGTCCCACTCGCAAATCGCACACGTTTGTGCCAGTTGGGCCGGTCTGTAATAGCCCTGCTGCCTTATCGAAAAATCGATACGCGTCGCACCGATTCAGATAGTCCTCTGGAGACAATTGCAGCGACTTCATTTGTGCAAAGACATATTGATCGACATAAGCTCCAGCCGCATCGGTTGGCCCATCTTCACCATCGGTCCCGCCTGAAACAAATGCCAGTTCTGCGTTGGTTGGCCACCCTCCATGTTTATCGAACCAATCGAGCAATGCGAGCGTCAATTGTTGATTTCGCCCGCCAAGGCCGCGTGTTGCTGCAGGCGGTAAAACGACGGTTGGTTCACCGCCCGAAATGATGCAATCGATCTGAGTTTGATCTAGAGTGGAATTCAATTGCCGTGCAAAATGACGACCGAGCAGGACTGCGTCTCCTTCGCTCTTGCGTTCGGATTTCATCCAGTAGCGATAACCCAATTCGACAGCTTTTTGACCAGCCGCATCCACCGCCGATGCGTTATTTGCCAATAGGATCGTTGCAAGTTCCAGGTTAGGATTTCTAAGCGCTTTGGCCGCGTCTGAATCCATGCTCAATTGCCGGCTTAAAATGTCCCGAATCGATTGGAATTGATTCGGCAGCAACTGTTCCAACACGGCAATCGCTTGCGATGCATCAGGCGAGGGCTGAAGGATCGTCGGTCCGGAGGCTATTAAGTCCAATGGGTCGCCCAGCACATCGGAGATGATACAAGTAATCAGATTGCGTGCGTTGCAGGCGCGAGCCATCCCTCCACCCTTGACGTTGCTCAAGCATCTGCGGACGGAATTCAGTTGCTCGATATTGGCACCTGCTGCAGACAGAGCACGCGTAAGTTCGACCTTTTCGGCAAGCATGACTCCATCGATCGGAGAGCAGAGCAAGGCGGAACCTCCGCCACTAATGAGGGCTATGACACAGTCATTGCGACCGGCGCGCCCAACATAGTTAAGAATTTGTCGGGTTCCATCGACTGCGGTTTCTGTCGGTTCGTTGCAACCTTGAGGACGAGCTAGACAGACCGTCACCAATTTCGCTAGAGGCCCTAACGGGAGCTCCGATCCTTGGGGGACATTGATCCAGCCAACCGTCTTTGGAAGTTTTTTTAGGGATCGTTGCAGCGCGGTGCATAGACCGTTTAACATTCCGGCTGTGGCTTTACCTGCACCGACGATGATTAGTTGCTCAGCGTTTTTCAGGTCAAAAACTTGGTCTGCAATTGTTAACCATCGACCATCCCAGTTTGTTTGCTGTTCAACAACACGATCGGCCCGCACCGCTTCGACGCCCGCCAGCCAAATCGCGATTGCGTCGCGAGTGGTCTGATGTTGCGGTGGTTTTGTGCTATGGACCTGGATGTGTGCCATGGAGCTAACAGTGAGATGGGTCAAAAATCAGGGAGTCAAAGAGATTTTAACCGATATCTAGGGATCGAGAACTGGTTCACTGGGCGGAGCATGGGAACAAGTGAAAAGGCATCGCCGTATTTGTTCGGTTCGGGAGTTGCCTCTATGATTCGCATTATGCATAATTGGCCCACTATAGGTTGGTGAGTGGTTAATCGATT
>JAYVBW010000327.1:0-3395 GCA_043750255.1 Pirellula sp. | reverse complement strand
ATTGCTTGGCTTAATCACGTCGGATTTAGCATTAAAATCTGTTTGCGAGTCAACGTCGTTTTGGAGGGCCTTCGATTCGCTCTGTATATTGGAGCGAGCTCGATCAGACGCAGGGGATGACACTTCAGCATCCGATTTCCCCTTTGTCGTTTCGCGTAAATTAGACGGGTCCAAGGAACGCGAACTATTGTCATAGCCAGAGGAGTTTTGGCCGGATCCGAAAGGTTGTTGTTGGTTTTTCTGTTGATAACTCTCACGAGATGGACCTTGGCTATTTTGACCATTCTTCAAATCGTAATTTCCATAACCCGATCGGTATTGATTCTGATTCTGATTCTGATTCTGATTCCCTGCATTTCCTTGAGACGAGAGGGAATTCACGTTGTCAAAATAGACCGGCCTGCCGTCTACGCAAATAAACTCTCGGCCATTTGCATCAAAGCGTAGCACGTACACGCGACCGGTATTTTGCGATGACCAGGATTGTAGCATGTTGTCACCTGGCACTGAACTCCCCATCTCCGTCTGCGGTCTGTTTTGCATTGAACCACTGTTTTGAATCACGTTAGGATTCCGGCTCTGATTCGATAGAAGACCACCTTGCATGGGCTGACCTTGACGTTGATTTGACTGGGATTGAAACCCACTACTACCGTTCGGTTGGTAAGTATTACCGTACTGATTGGTTGGATCTTGTACGCCACCGTTTCCTCGCTGTTGACCACCTAATGTTGATTGTCCCTGGACCTGAGTCGACAAGTTTGAATTCAATTGTCCAGACTGTCCGTCCACATTGGTTCGCAAGTTTGTGTTGCTTTGAACTCCTGCATTCCCAGGAAGTCCAGTTGAACCATCCACTTGATTTTGAATGCCCAACGAAGAGCGATTGGATCCATCTCCCAAAACTGATGATCCCGAATTTTGTTGAAGAGTTCGGTCCACCGCATCCCGACCGCTTTGTATTCCATTTTGAAGAGTATTCTCGATTTTGTTCAGCGCTCCTTGTGTTTGAGTTACTGGATTGTCGGTAGATTGACCGAATAGGCTAGAACCGAAGCACGCTAGTGCTCCTGCAATTAAATGACGATGCATCGTATTTCTCCAATAGGTATTCGAAACGAACTGTAACGTAATTTGCCGAAATTGATTTGAGTCGGATTTCGACGTAACTATTTTTCTCAGTACGCACATCATGTGCCGATAATTGCAATTGCTGATTCGATCGTGCAGGTGGCCGTAATGCGACCAAATTATTGATCGATAACGACACCTTGGTCGTTAATTGCGCAATATACGTCGGCGTATTTGAATGAACCGATATCGTTTTCTCGCCCTATGTCACAAGGACATGTATCCCGCAGCCGCGTGCAGGCCTGAGACTAACTTAGTAGCTTGCCAATTTTGTTGTCAGAAAACTCAACGTCGATGGGTTAAGATCGCGGCGATTCGCCAAAGATAGTTTGAAAATTAAGTTGTTACTTTCATTCCAAGGCCACAACTCCGTCTTCCAATTGTGGCGGTATTGTTTCGAGGTCACTATTTGCCGGTCCGCACAGGAGGTGCCCCTGTTTGTCGAATCGCGAACCGTGACATGGGCAGTCCCAAGTGCTTTCATTGCGGTTCCATTCCACAATACAACCGAGGTGCGGGCAAACCGCTGAACATCGGTGCAATAAACCATGTTCATCGCGATAGGCCGCCACCTTAGAAAGCCCATCTCGCACGATGGCGCCAGTGCCGGACGCTATTGATTGTGTTGAACCCACGTCGCCACCTGTCACCCAGGCTGTGTATTGAGCAGCTACGTTGAGATTCTCCTGCAAGTATCGTCCAGCGGCGCGAAGTGTTTTCCGTGAGGGATCGTAAAGTGTCGACCATGGATTCGGCCGCCCTACGATCAAATCGGTAATCAGTATTCCAGCGATTGTTCCATGCGTCATGCCTTGTCCTGAATCGCCCGTGGCAATGTAAACGTTTTGACTGTCTAGGGGATTCCGCCCAATGAAGGCTAGTCCATCGATCGTCTCTAATACTTGCCCCGACCATCTATAAACAACGTCTCGGCACATAGAAAATCGCTTTCGTGTCCACTCTTCGATGCGACGGTACCGTTCCTCCGCATCATTGGCCTGGCCTGTCTTATGATCCTCGCCACCCACGATTAGAAGTTCACCACTAGATTCGCTTTCCGGAAGTGCCTGAAGTCGGACATAATGATATGGATGCTCTGTATCCCAGTACAACGCCTTTGTAACCGAACCTTTCGGGATCAAAAACCCTAGAACATAACTGATATATGCCGCTTGCTTGGTGTGGATCGTTACAAAATCGTTAAACGGACTGTTGGTCGCAACCACCACGGATGTAGCTGTAACCGTGGCACCTGAATACGAACGAATTTTTGCTGGCGGACCACCGTCGATTTTTTCTACGCGAGTTTGGGTGAAAACGAGTCCTCCCATGCGTTGAATAGCTTGCTTCAACCCAGCAAGATACTTTAAAGGATGAAACTGTCCTTGCCGAGGGAAGCGCAAACACATTTCAGTATCGAATGCAAGCAACGGACAATGCGGAATGAGTTCAATTTCCGAAAGCCCTGCCCGTCTTGCGGCAAGAAACTCCTGCTCCAGTAGTTCGTGTGACTCGCCTGGAGAACCGAAGAGATAACCATCCAGACGTTCAAAATCGCAGTCAATCTTTTCGTCATTCACAATAGTTTCGATGCGGTCGATTGCGGCGGTATGACTTTCGGCAGCCAGTCGAGCCCCGGTATGGCCGTGCCAGTTTTCGATCTTAAAATAGCGATCATCTATTGCGTTAGAAAGGTGTGCGGTCGTACGTTGCGTCTGACCTCCACCAATAGGGCCATCATCCAGTATAACGACAGATCTTCCTTCGCGTAGTAAAAGATACGCAGCAGTCATGCCCGCGATCCCTGCCCCCACAACGCATACATCTGTCTCAACATCCTTACTGAGCGATGCAGGCGAGGAGATCTCTCCTACCTGCATCCACGGCGACGTGGTTTGTTCCAAATTTGCATTCATGATTCAGTCTTTCGGTCGGGCGGAGCTCTTAGTCAACAACGGAACTGCAAAACACGCCCTCTGAAATCTTCACGGTTGTGCAACCTGGTATTTAGTTATCCACCATTGTGGGCTATCTATGTCCCACATCCGCATGACGCTGCACTGCATTTCCAACCTACTGTGGCCTCTTTCGAGTTTCGGTTCAAATGAACATGGCTGTCGACATGCGATATCCAGCTCAACGGAATGAAATGATGTTGATCGTCGGGGCTGTCTTTGCGCGTTAACTTGATTGAATTCACTTCGACTCCATCGACGACACCTACTTTTTTGCCGCACGAAGCAATGACATTCATGTGCTCCCTA
>JAYVBW010000326.1:0-3042 GCA_043750255.1 Pirellula sp. | reverse complement strand
GATTGAAAAACGACGCCAAGTACGGCACCGCTAGCTGTTACCAAACTCAGCAATGTGATGACGAAGACCAACCATCGGTTCTTAATTCCAAACCGCATCAAATTGTGATGCAAATGCCCTCGATCCACCGTGAATACGCTTCGACCAGTTAGTTTGCGGCGGACAATGGCCATACCTGAATCGAACAAGGGAATCGCCATCAAAACAATTGGTACAGCAATCGAGATCGGGCTCTCTTCTTGAAGCCAGCTTCTCATTGCAAGTACACCAAGAATTAGACCGACTAGCATACTACCAGCGTCACCTAAAAACACCTTAGCTGGCGGCAAGTTGAAAATCAAGAAACCAAGTAGCGAGCCAGCCATCGCGGCCGCAACCATCGACTCCATATGGTTTCCTGTAAACCAACCGATTGCGGACAAGGCAGCAAACGCTATCCATCCAACCGAAGAGCAAAGACCGTCTGCTCCGTCAATGAGGTTCACCGAGTTGATCGAGAGGAGTAACCATCCGAGTGTGATTGGGACGGCAAGCAAACCGAGTTGCACCGGCATTCCGAAAATGCTGATCGAATCGATTGTAAAGCCAAACGCAATGATCGACATGCATATGATGACTTGGCCAGCCAGCTTCTGACGCCCGCGAAGACCGAACCGATCGTCCAAAACTCCCAACAGAACAATCGCTATAGCTCCTATTGCCAGCGAAGTAGCTTCGTAGGCGTGCCCCGTAAACATCGTGGCGAACTCTGCGTTGGTTAATAAACACACGCCCACCGTAGCAATCATGCTAAAGAGAATCGCTAGACCTCCACACAGTGCGATGGGTTCGCGGTGCAATTTGCGGTGCGTGTCCGGGTGGTCCATCAACCCAATTGACAACGCCAGCCGTCTAGCAAGTGGCGTTGCAATAAGTGCAAACAAGAAAGCGACCGATAGTGCAGCAAGCGGAAAGACTGGAAGAATCATAGATGGAACCTCAATGAGTGTTTGGCACCAATTCACTTTGGCGTCACTTCGTGCAAGCGGCGATCCTATGAACCACACCGGCTTTAGCACTATGATCCTTAGACTCGACCTATTCGTCTAGATACGTATTCATTAACTTATCGTAAAAGTTTTCGGTAGAATTAATTCAATCTCTATTGCCGTCAATGTTGAGGCAATCCTCGCAAATTGCAGTCCCGGAACAATTGTTTCAAACAGACTAATCTACAATTTTTTTCAAGTCGATTGGCACGATATATTAGAGGTTTAGTGGCGAGCGAGTAGCCGCAAAGCTGTTTCAATGGCGGCCAGATTCCTTTTCTAACTACTGCTATGCTAATATTTTTAAATTCCTTAATTCTCGAAATCTCAAACAGGATTGCGTCCAGTTGCGAGCGTAAAGGCAGTACTCGTAAAGTACCCAATATTTTCGATAAATCTTTTAAAATCTTATTTCAAGCGGAAGCACCATGGATCGCGAAAAGTACCAAGAACTTGTGTCCACCTTTTTCGAGTGGAACCAGCCTGCGATCTCGCAAATTTTTTCCGAATTGCTCTCGGCTGTGGCCGCAGAAGGGGATCTGACCCCCGCTGGGTTGATGAGCCAAAACTACGAAACGGCCAGAGCCAACCCCGAAATCCATGTGCTGCCAGGCAACCTGAAGGATGCACGCGATGCGATCTTTCCTTATTTCTGGGGAACGGACAGTTGGAACAACCCACTGCATTTGGAAAACGTAAAAGGGCCCGCCAATCACGCTTCACTCATTGGGGCGCTCGCCTGCTTGCTCAAGAATCCCAACTTGTGCACGGATCGTTATAGCCAACGTTCTAACGAGCTCGAAGTCAAAGCGGTTACGACCTTAGCGAATTTAATCTTCTACCATACTGACGATCCGTGGGGTGTGTTTACCATCGGCGGCACGATATCGAACTTGTACGGAGCCAAGATTGGACTGGAACGCGTATTGCCCGGTGCGATGCGCTCTGGCTTGATGGGGCATCGCATCGTTGGCATCTGTTCGAAAGCAAGCCACTACTCGAATCAAACCGTTGCGGGCTGGCTTGGAATTGGTACGCAAAACCTCATCGAAATCCCGACCGATGAAAAACTCGCGATGCGGATCGATCTACTCGAGGTTAAACTTGACGAACTTTATCGTTCCAAAGTCAAGGTCGCTTACGTATGTGCGACCTTCGGTACCACCGATGGCTTTGGAATCGACGATATCCAAGCGATTCGCGAGCTACTGGTTGGTAAGTGCAAACAGTATTCTGTACCGATGCCGCAACTCCACGCAGACGCAGCCGTGGGTTGGGCCATGGTAATGCTCACCGACTACGATACTTCAAAAAACCCTTTACGCATGGAAGAAGGGCTTTTGAACATTGTTCGTACCGTTCAAATTAAGAACAACGGATTGCGATACGCGGACAGCGTTACCATCGATTTTCATAAGCTGGGCCGTGGCCATTATCCGTCCAGTGCGTTCATCGTGAATCGACGAGACGACCTGAAGTACTTGGCCAGAACGGTATCCGATACTCCGTACTTCTCGGATGCGGACGCAAGCCGAGATCCTGCGCTTTTTACTCTTGAGTGCTCCCGGCCAGGCCTAGGCCCGTATTGCGTCATCGCATCGCTGAATGGAATTGGATTGACCGGCTGGCAAATGCTGACCGCGCGTGCGCTGGAGTTAACACAACGACTCAAAGATAGGCTGTCGAACATAGAGTACTGCAAGGTGCTCAATGCCGAAACCTGTGGCGTCTCCGTGAATTGGTGGGTATTGCCCAAGGGGCGAAATGCCGAGGAGATTTATCAGCGTTTGGTCCGCAATGAATTGACTCCGGAACAGATCGCACGCTACCTGCCCGAAGTTCGACAACTGTTCGACAAGCGATCCAAAATGATGGATCCGACGCTGGACGCTCGACTGGGGTTCACGACCAGTTATGGTTACTGCCCTAATGGCATCGACATTCCAGCATGGAAGGCGGTCTTCTTCAATCCCAAGACAACGGAAGAAATCGTCGATCGCATCGCGTACGGCAT
>JAYVBW010000325.1:0-2269 GCA_043750255.1 Pirellula sp. | reverse complement strand
TCAAATTGAGCAAGCATTGCTGCCGGGGTGCTGCGATTGGTAGATACCCGCTCCATCCGAGTTCCCATTTGTTCCATCCCAATCGCAATTGGGTTAATTATTCTTCGATTCGTCGACTCTAAAAACTCCAGCAAGAATTCGAGAGGAATTCTCCGATGGCCGCCAAGAGTCCGGTCAGTACGGATAACACCCTGGTCGCACCATCGTTTGACAGAGGATTCACTCACTTGCAACGCAGAAGCGATCTGTTTTGGCGTGAAATTGTCGTTCAATGGTAACTCCCCAAAAAACCCGAAAAATTGTCCAGAACGAAACCGTATGGCTGATTTGAACGAATTAAAACTTTCGATGCCTATTCAGTATAGCAACTTGGCTACATAAGTTGCGAAAAAAGAAACGGCGATCCTGAATTGAATTTACAGCAGGAATAAAGTGAAAATCCATGGAAAATCGGTTGCTCTGCTTGACTTTGTCTAAGGCCAATCGATATAAATGAACGAATTGAACGAATTCAAAAATCGTTTTCGAGCGATCATTGCTTGTAGAAGTCGATTGTGACCGTAAGGCAGCAGTTGTTAAGTCAGCATTACCACCAAAATAGTTCTCCTTTGTAAACCTGCATGGAGTTAGTTATGGTTCCATCGTTCGTCGAAACGACACGTGTTAGAAGTACAGGATCAGTCACCAAAGTTGCGACGCGAGTCATGGCACCAACTAAATTGACGAAGACTTTCCGTCGCAAAGTACTGGAAGATGCATTTGTTCATTTCATGCAAATGTCGAGTCCGGAGCAAAAGTCGACACTTGAAATCGAGGAGTTATCCAAAAAAATCCACGCTCACAAGGTGGAGTTCATTGGCAGTAACTCTTTTAACGAGCCATCTGCAGAATCGACAATTCTTGGAGACTATCTTTTCGGAACAGGTTTAGACGGGACAGAGGTCAAACCCTCGAAGGCTCCCGTTCTGCCAGCGCATTTGGCTCGATTGTGCGAGGCCAAGTTATTGACCCCAGACGAAGAAAAAAGCGTCTTCCATCGAATGAATTATTTGCGTTTCCGGGCTGATGCTCTTAAGGCAAAAGCGGATGCAAGCAACAGTTGGAACTGTCGACGCATTGCATGTCTACTCAATGCTGCAGATTGGTATCGCGATTGGATCGTAAAGTCCAACATGCGTCTGGTCATCTCCATCGTGAAAAAATTTGTCAATCCGCAGAATGGATTTGATGATTTACTCAGCGACGGAATCGTAGCTCTTATGAGAGCCGTTGATAAATTCGACGTAGGAATGGGATTCCGCTTCAGTACCTATGCAACACAAGTACTGCGTCGAAGCACCTACCGCAGCGTAATGGAAAAGCAGACGGATAGGCAGCGAAGCGTGGGCAGCATTCACGAAAACGGGATCGATATCGCCGATGACGAAAAAGAGTCCTCGATGAGTGAACAACGTTGGCACGAACTTCGGGCTAGACTTTCGCTAATGTTGAACCATTTAGATCGCAGGGAAAAGTTTATCATCCGGGCAAGGTTTTCGCTTGGGGGACATCGACGCATCCAGACTCTCCAGCGTCTTGCGGATAAGCTAGGGGTCTCCAAAGAGCGAATCAGGCAACTTGAAAAAAGGGCACTGGACAAGCTTCGAGGAATGTCAGAGGCAATTACCCTTCCCGAGTCTGAAATGTAGCACATGCCACTTTTCGAACGTTCAGCAACTATCGAATGTGATCGCCAAGATCTCTTTCAATATCATTCCAACCCGGGCGCACTGAATCGCCTGATACCTCCCTGGGAAAAAATTACAATCGAACGACGGAGCGACTCGTTGAAAGTCGGGTCCGAGGTTCTTATTCGGAACTCGATGTTTGGATTGCCCATTCGGTGGCACGCTCGCCATACTGAACTTCGCCAAGGGGAGAGCTTCCAAGATATCCAACTTTCTGGGCCATTCAAAACATGGATCCACGATCACGTTTTCGAAAGCAAAGGGGCAAGGAGTTCGACTTTGCATGATCGCGTGCAGTTTGAGACAAAGTTCGGAATGATTGGCAAGCTTGGACTGCCTTTCGTGCGAAGTAAGCTGTCCGCAATGTTTGCATTCCGCCATTTAACCACACAGGCGGACTTGCGTTTTCAAAACTTCTTGCGTCAATACACTTCGGACCGAACCCTTCGGATCGGGGTTACGGGGAGCTCGGGAATGATTGGACGCCGATTGGTGGACCTGCTGTCTGTGTTGGGACATCAGGCCATTCGAATTTTGCGGCC
>JAYVBW010000324.1:0-5892 GCA_043750255.1 Pirellula sp. | reverse complement strand
ATTTGATAGCGAAGTTCAATTGATCGACTCTCCGCTACCCCAACAAACATGTCGCACGACCTTTCGATTAATTCGACCAGCGCGACTGGTTCACCCGTCATCATGAGCGTCTCCGCATCGGCTTCTGTTTCGGCTAACAGCAGCAGTTGATTGACTAGCAATTCCAGCGATTCGCTTTCTTCGACGATGGTTCCTAGCAACTCTTGGTACTCCTGTGCCGATCGTTGCGATCTCATCGCCACTTCTGCGGTGCTCCGCAGCGCGGCCAATGGCGTTCGAAGCTCATGTGCTGCGTTGGCAAGAAAATCTTTTCGCTGTTGAAGAAAATTGGCAATTCGATCGAGAAGTAGATTCAGTGTATGGGACAGATGATCGAGCTCGTCGCCGGTTCCACGCATCGGTAAACGTTCGTTAAGCTCTTCCGGTCGAAGACGATCCGCAGTATTGATAATCGTTGCCAGAGGTCGTGTCACGCGACCAGCCAACCAATAACCACCGAGGGGCGCGATAACGAGCCCAAGTCCGAATGCGATTCCGATTATGCGATCGATGAGGGTCAAGTCCCGGTCAATCAAGTTCATCGACGCACCGACTCGAATTCGAACCGGCGAATTGTCCGACAGTTTTCCGATACGATCGAACAATCGATAGCCCTCGACCGTCATCGGAACAGTGGCTTCGATCGAACTATGTTCTAATTCGCTTGGTACGTTAATGCTCTGCCACAAGATTTCTGAAGGGGCCAACCTGTCGATGGATGCATCCGATCCTCTCTTTCCCTTGATCGCAGTTGTAATGGCGGTCATGTCGCGAATCTGGACAAACCAACGATGCTCAACATGTCCGCGCGCCTTGCGATCCAATTGGGAGGAAAGGGTAGAGGAATTGGGTGCCCCAGCGGCAGCCAAGTCCAGTTCGATTTCTTCCAGATCTTCCGAGAGGATTTGATCCAATTCATGGACAAGGGCGAATCGCATACCGGCCCTCAAGCCGATCAATGTCCCCATCGACGCGAGCAACACGACAATGGCGTTGAGCAACATCAAGCGGAATCGCAACGATCGAAAGGTTGCGTTAATCCGGTCGAAGCTCATAACCGCTGCCTCTAATCGTATGGATCATGTCGATTTCAAAACCCTTATTGAGTTTATTGCGCAAGCGATTGATATGGACTTCGATCACGTTCGTAACACCCTCCCAATCGGACTCCCAAAGATGCTCACATAACATTCGTCGAGTGGCAACTTGGTCTGAATTCCGCATCAAAAATTCTAGCAATTTATACTCCGTCGGCGTTAGTTCGATTTCCTTTTCACCGCGTTTGACCAATCTGCTAGTCAACTCAATTGTCAGTGTTCCAGCCTGCAATTCGGTCACTGGAGTCTTGGTTTTTCGGCGTTCGATCGCAACGATGCGTGCGACGAGCTCGGCAAAAGCAAACGGCTTAACTAGATAGTCATCGGCACCCGAATTAAGGCCGTGAACGCGATCATCTACGGAGCCAAGAGCTGTTAGAACGAGAACGGACACATCGCGTTTGTCTTGTCGCAACTGTTTTAAGACTTCCAAACCAGGGAGATCGGGGAGCATAAGATCTAAGATCAGGACGTCAAAGCTTTGAATTCCAAGCAGATGGACCGCTGAGCTGCCGCTTTGAGTCCACTGACAAACGTGACCGACTTCGGTAAGGCCTTTTTCTAAAACGGCCCCAAGTACCGCATCGTCCTCAACGATTAGGATCCTCATCGACGGTCTCCATAATAGACCGATTCGATACACTTCGATTTCTGAACCATGGCTCCGACGTCACGCTTTGTAAATGGAAAAATGTTGCACGGATTGTAGACTGAAATTCCGAAAATCTCTATGCATGCCAACCCATTAGAATTTCATCTCCTCACGTAATCTGGCCAATTTCGAGATTCTCGCGGCTGTACTCTAAACCTCAAACGAGTGTACCGTTGTACCGAGTCACCACCGCAGTCCCAACGAAATCTGAACGATTTGTAATGCTTTATAAGATTGATCGAGTCGATGGTTTCCACGTATAAGAGACACTCACAGTTCAGAACGCAAATCTTTCGAAGGCTTTAAAATGGCAAATCCTGGAAACGATCCGGCGAGCCAAACCGCTCCGCTTGGCTCGTTCATTCAAAATATTCGTTTTGATGCAATCTCAGGGTTGCTCGTATTTTTGATCGCACTGCCGCTGTGTTTAGGCATCGCTAATGCAAGTGGTTTTCCTGCGATCAACGGGGTATTCACTGCAATCGCCGGCGGAATTATTTGTAGCTTCCTCAGCAATTCGGAAATGACCATCAAAGGGCCAGCGGCTGGGATGATTGCGATCTGTCTCGGTGCAGTAACCGATTTCGCGCTGGCGGCTGGCGTTACTAAAGATGGAATGAGCAATACGGACGCTTCCGTCTACCTAAGTTATTTGCCTGCGGTGGCAGCGGTCGGTGTCATTGCCGGGGTTATCCAAATTTTTCTTGGACTTGTTCGCGCGGGAGTCTTAGCTGATTTGTTTCCGTCAGCAGTGATTCACGGACTACTTGCTTCGATCGGTCTGATTATCATCGGCAAACAATTGTATCTTTTACTTGGTCTAAAGCCGAATGCTTCAACCGAAGCGTACGAAGCATATTTCGACTTGCCCGTCCATGTTCCCCATTTTGCGTGGCAAGTTGCTATCATCGGTATCGTGAGCTTGGCGATTCTCTTACTGTACCCAAAACTCAAGCAGCGGTTTGCGATTTGCAAAGCTATTCCACCACAGCTCATTGTGTTAGCTCTTGCAATTCCTGCTGCGTATATGCTCTATCACAGTTTCCAAGGTGCATCGCGATCCTACGAGATCATACAGGATGGCCGCGCCGCCCCTCAAGTTGTAAAGTCTTTGCTCGTTAAAGTGCCGGATAGCCCCAGCACCCTTGTCAAATCGTTCATTTTTCCAGATTTCTCGCAGGCAAAAAGTGGCATATTCTGGAAGTGGGTATTGATGTTTACTTTGGTCGGTTCATTGGAATCGTTGCTCAGCGCTAAGGCAGTGGACGTCCTTGATCCCTGGAAACGAAAAACGGACCTGAACCGGGATTTGATTGCCATTGGTACAGCGAACGCAGCAGTTGCATGTATCGGTGGTTTGCCAATGATTTCCGAAATTGTCCGCAGTTCAGCGAACAAGGACTATGGTGCCCGTACTAGGTGGTCCAATGCGTTCCATGGTTTTTTCTTGTTGATAAGCATCTTGGTTCTTCCAAAATTGCTTAACAACATTCCAGTCACTGCACTCGCGGCAATGCTGATCTACGCCGGTTGCCGATTGGCACACTATAAAGAGTTTTTGCACATGTGGCATGTTGGAAAAGAACAGTTAATTATTTTTCTTTGCACCATCATCGGCGTTTTAGCTACAGATTTGTTGATCGGCGTTGGGATCGGGATTCTCGCGAAGTTCATTATTGAAATGTTTTACGGAGTCAAGCCGATGGATTTTGTTTCGATGCCAGTAAACGTATCGCAGCAGGGGCAAAGCGAAACGATTTCGCTTCTCGGCCCAGCCGTGTTCACAAACTGGTTGAAACTGAAAAAGCGAATTTCGTCCGCGCCTCGCGGCAGCAACGTAGTGGTCGATTGTGCCAAGGCTAAGTATCTCGATCATACGGTAATGTCACGTTTGCACGATTTGGAACGCGACTTCAAACAAGAAGGCAGAACACTCACGTTGAGCGGACTTGACCAACATCGCAAACTGTCGCATAGTCCACTCGCGGCCAGGCGGCTGAATTAAGTCCAAAGAGAACTGAACCGCACGTCCGTGGGCGGTTTAAAAAGCGGCCACTCTTGAGCCCTTCTAAAGAGGCCATAGCAATTCCAAAAAACAGACCCCCAACAATCAAGCCGCTCGTTGATTGATGTTGCGGGGGAATATCACTCGCCAAGCTCATCTTGTCCGATTGAAACACAAAACGGTATAACACGGTATGGAAACATCACTCCACCGACAACTAAAATATCATTTCGCAGCCGATTCGAACTCCATCGAAGTCACGGTGGACGGTTTTCGAATCGATGCTATTGATTCCGACGGGTTTTTGGTCGAAATCCAACATGCTGGGCTTGGTTCCATCCGCGACAAAGCTAAAAAACTCCTGCAAAACGGTCACCGACTCCGAATTATCAAACCCCTAATCAGTTGCAAATGGATTGAGACATTGGACCGAGACGGGGGTGAATTGCTTCGTCGTCGAAAGAGCCCTAAGAAACTGGCCGAAGTGGATATTTTTCGGGAATTGATCCACTTTACGCAAGTCTTTCCAAGTCCCAGGTTGACACTTGAAGTCCTCTCGGTCGAATGCATCGAACAGCGTCTCGACCGAGTCAACAAACGCAAGCGTCGCAAACAGTATAAGACGCTCGACCAACATTTGGCAAAAGTAGGCGAACTCAATGTACTAACGGGTATAGCGGACCTGTGGCGGATCCTTGGCAATCCGAAACTGCCAAGTACATTCGACACTAAAGAGCTTGCACAGTATCTTGAACAACCGCGATGGTTTGCTCAGCAGATTGCCTATACGCTAAATCGTTGTGGAGCAACCGAGATCACAGGCAAACGAGGGAATGCAATCGTATACAGCCGAAAGGGCAGATCGCATCGAAAAAACGCTGCGTAGCGGGCTGTTTATTTGATGTATTTCTTCATTGCTAAGGACGCTATTTGACACGCCACGCAAGATTTGAAATGAAAAATGAATAGTTCAGCCGGAAGCAGTTCTCAGCACTCGCATCGGCTACCCATCCGAGTCCAGTACTTCGAGACCGACGGCCAGGGCCGCGTGCACAACTCACAGTATTTAAACTACTTTGAGCGAGGACGCGTCGAAATGTTGAGGTCGATTGGGGTCTCCTATCGCGAACTGGAACAAACCGGGTTGATGTTGGTCGTCCGCAGCATGCACGTGGATTTTCGACTTCCAGCTCAATTTGATGACGAACTTGTATTGATAACTTCCTTGCGACACAGCCACGGAGCGAGAGTTGAACATGAGTATAAGCTTATAAAAAGTGAGACGTCGAAAATGCCGACGACGATCGTGGTAACTGGCCACAGCGTTATTGCATGCATCGATCGCGATGGGAAAATTCGACGGCTTCCCAAAGTGCTGCAGCTCTTGAAATTGAATGACTAAATGTCACTTCGAGATAGGACGCTCTAGCGTACGACAACACAGAGAAGGTTAGGAGTGGCTAAAATTCGAGGCTTCATGCGAATCGGTACTTGAAATGTTGAAAGCCGTTTAGCCGTGAGCCTATTCCACACGTTGCTCGGTCAGAAATTGATTACAAAGTTCGGAGATGCGTTCGGCGACACGCTGAGTTTTTCCCACGTTCTTAAAATCAAAGGTTCCTTCCTTGATCCATTGCACCCACTGCAAAATGGCGAGTCCATTGGAAACGAGATGCAACATTCTACACTCGTCGAGAGATTCAATCGCATGGTTTGCATGTTCGTGCGTGTAAGCGGCATAGGCATCCGCCCAAAGATCATCGTTTTGGCCTGTGTTTACAATTAGCGTTTTTTTAAAACCATAGGACAAGCTTCCAAAGAGCCTCGTAAAATCCAAGCCTGGCCAATCGAAACGAGTCGCCCCGAGATCAACAATCGAAGAAAATCGTTGCGAGTCATCCAACAACACATTCTCTCGCCATAGATCTCGAACTATCCAATGGCAAATTCGCATTTGACCTTCGCAAATCTTTAGGAACCGCTGCCAATCTAGTCTCCTCTCGAAAACAATCGCAATGCAATGCTTCACCCGATCCGATAAATTGTGATTGGAAAAAAATGAGGCCTCATCGATCGCACTAAACATGCGATGATGGAGG
>JAYVBW010000323.1:0-5415 GCA_043750255.1 Pirellula sp. | reverse complement strand
CGTGTCCAGGAAATTGCACCACGAATTGATGCAGTCGCGGCTACTTTGCGATCCAACGGGGCCACGATTATCCATGCTCCTAGCGGGTGCATGGAATTTTATGCGACCCATCCGGGGCGAATTCGAGCCCAGGCAATTGCAACTGCAGCAAACCTTCCAACAGATATCGCGAGTTGGTGCGACCGTATCCCAAGCGAAGAATCGTCCGCTTACCCCATCGATCAGTCCGACGGTGGTGAAGACGATGACCCAGTCGAACATCAACAATGGGCGGAAAAACTGACAAGCGAAGGTCGAAACCCTAAAGCACCTTGGAAACAACAGATTGCAAACATCCACATCGATGCCAAACGAGACTTTATCAGTGACTCTGGTAACGAAATTTGGAATATTCTTGAGTCAAAGGGAATCAAGCAAATCTTGGTTTGCGGCGTTCATACCAACATGTGCGTTCTTGGGCGACCCTTTGGTCTGCGACAGCTTTCAAGTCATGGCAAGAATGCCGTCTTGATTCGCGATTTGACTGACACGATGTACAACCCAATGAGATGGCCGTACGTCAATCATTTTTCTGGAACAGATCTTATCATCGACCATGTCGAGCGATATGTATGTCCAACGATTACCAGCGACCAGATTTTTCGGGCCTTCAAGGATCGTCCGGCTGAGGACAGCAAGGACAGCAAGGGTCGTCCGGCTGAGGACAGCCGGACCTACGTGAAAGCGCCAGTAGCCTCACAACTCCTTCCATTTCGATTTTCAAAGGATCGACGACCTCACTTAGCGATTCTCGTTGCGGAGGATGAGTACGAGACGGCTAAAACACTGCCGCTTTTCGCAGCGACCCATTTGCAGCCTCAACTACGGGTTTCGATTATTCACGGTGATTCGAAGGATCGGACTTCCATCCCCGGCATAGAAGCGATGGATGACGCAGAGGCTTTACTGGTCAGCGTCCGCCGAAGGCCGTTGCGATCAAATGACTTGGAGAGGATTCAGGCTTTCGTAAAGGCGGGGCGGCCTGTTATCGGTATACGAACGGCGAGCCACGCATTCGGTTTACGAGATGGAAAACCAGTGGATGGGCTTGTGCAGTGGCCGGAGTTTGACGCGTATGCTTTTGGTGGCAACTACACGAACCATTACGGAAATGAATTTCGACCAACGGTTCGAAAAGCGGGTGACAACCCCGCAACACTTTTTACCAGCCAAGGTTCACTTTACCGTGTCACACCCTTGAAACCTGGAACACGCATCTTGTTGAACGGAACGATTGAAGGAAAGCCCGAAGAACCAATTGCTTGGACTCACGTGCGAGCTGACGGTGGTTCCTCATTCTATACGTCGCTGGGGCATTCAAGCGATTTTACTGAGCTGGCGTTTCAAGAGATTCTTACGAATTCTGTTTTGAATGCATGTGATTTAGGAAGTCTCAGCGCGGATCAAATTAAGGAACAACAGCAGCGGTATTCCAAGGGAAATGGGCGGCAGCGGAAATAAAGTCAGGCAGCCCATTGCATGTAGAATCGTTCGTGCGAGAAATGCCCCCGAGTTTATCTCGGGGGTTCGTTACCATCCCTCTAAAACAGATGGTCAGAACCCCTGGCGTGACGCCGGCGGCATGCCGAATGCCATTCGATCGCGGAGCGATCGTCTACATTCTTTTGGGGCCGTAGCATTGGTCGAGAAGAGCTCGAATGGTGTCTGCAAGCAGATTTAGACTAAAAGGTTTTGACAGCACCTGATTTGTCCTTAGTTGCCGTGCTCGCGTGACGATCGATTCATCCATCTGTGCAGACATGAGAATGCAGGGCAAGTTGGAACAGGTATCGCGAAGCGATTGTAGCATTCCGAGGCCATCTAACCGCGGCATATGGACGTCCAGCAAAGCCAAGTGAATATGTTGGCTACGTATCACTTCCAATGCTTCAAACCCATCGGCGGCGAGAACTGTTCGGTAGCCGCGTCGGGAAAGAGCTTCGCCCAAGGACAATCGAAAATCTCGATCGTCGTCGGTGATCAACAGGTTTAGCTCTAGCATTTGCATGACTAGATTCTTACGCTCCAATACCGGTATCGATTTGCTGTGGAATGAACTCTGCAATTATTGATGATACAACCTGCCAAATCAAACCCGATTTCCCAATCTACCGATCTGGACCGACATATTTTGCCAGATAAATCCTCACATCCAGCCTTTTGGTCGCATATAGAGCATGCATTGGACATTCGCAGGGCTCAAGGTTTGACTCGCCAAAGCGTCATTTCTCAGCCACTCGGCCTAACCACCATTTCAAGAAATGGTATGGAAGCGATCAATTTTGGCGCCAATGATTACTTAGGTCTCTCATGGCACCCCGAGGTTCGGCGAGCCGCATTCGAGTCTTCACTATTAGTTCAAAAATTTGGAAGTGGAGCGAGCCCTTTGATCACTGGTCAAACGCCCGAGCACGCCAGACTAGTGCAATCTATTGCTGACTTCGAAGAAACGGAAAGCGCGATCGTCTTCTCAAGTGGCTTTGCTGCCAACGTTGGCACGGTAGCATCGCTAGCCACCAAAGACGATTTGATTTTTAGCGACAGTTTGAACCACGCAAGTCTCATCGATGGCTGCCGGTTAAGCAGATCGCAAGTGTTTATCTACCCACATTGCGACATGTCTGCATTGAAAGAGCTTGTTCGGCAAAACCGGCATCGCGGCCGGTTTGCGTTCGTTGCGACCGATTCTGTATTTAGCATGGAGGGCGATTTGGCACCGTTATTAGAGATCAATGCGCTTTGCCATGAATTTGATATGCAGTGCATACTGGATGAAGCTCATGCGACAGGCGTGTACGGCACAAACGGACGTGGTTTAGTGGAGCATGTCGGTATTTCCAGCGAGCGAATCGTTAGCATCGGGACCTTAAGTAAAGCGTTAGGATGCGTCGGCGGTTTCGTTTCTGGATCAAGTGTCTTGATTGAGTGGCTTACCAATCACGCTCGATCGTGGATTTACAGTACCGCCTCGCCCATTCCGAATATCGCAGCAGCATGCAAGGCGATTTCATTAGTCCGGGACATGAGGTCCGAGAGACGGGATCTCGCGAGCAAAGGCATTGAGCTTCGGTCCAGTTTAGCGGGTCTTGGCTTCGAAGTGGGAAGCGGCGATAGTCCAATCGTTCCGATCTACATCAACGACGCAAAAAAAGTGATGGAACTCAGCGAACGGTTACTTCAAGCGGGGGTCTTTGTTCCCGCGATACGACCGCCGACGGTACCTAAAAACCGAAGCCTGTTGCGAGTCAGTTTATCGATAAAGCATTCAGCCGATGAAATAAACCGACTGTTGGACGTGATATCTTGCAAGGGATAGCAGCGGGTTCACTAGACTCACGGCAGCAAAACTAAACAAATAGTTGTTCCGAAAACGCCAAAAGACTAACCATCATGATTGGACCAAAATAGCCTAACCGCAAGCCCCCCCAGACTCCACCATGAAGCAGCAATCCAACGGCCAAGTCGCGTCCATTTGCCATCGAAACGAGGCCAAAGAACACTTAGAATTGAGGCACTGGCCTATTGCATTACCCCTTGGCTTGGTCTAAACCTGAAGGTGGTTTTTGTCAGATTTCCTTCACTAATTCACTCCGTCATGATCAATTCTGCCACGTCGAATTCCGCAACAGCACCAAAACTTACGGACCATGACGTGCAAGCCATCGATCAATTACGCACGGCTTATTTTCAATTTGCCGCTGAACTTGGCAAAGTTATCGTCGGACAAAAGGCTGTCATCGAGCAACTAGCCATCTGCTTATTCGCTCGTCGACATGCCCTCCTAATGGGTGTGCCAGGTTTAGCAAAAACGTTGCTCGTCAGCAAGATTGCGGAAACCATGTCGCTGGGTTTCAGCCGTATACAATTCACACCTGATCTGATGCCTATGGACATTACGGGCACTGATATCTTGCAGGAAACGCAAGAAGGCCGCCGTGAATTCCAGTTTATTCACGGCCCCATTTTCTCCAACATCATCTTGGCTGACGAAATCAACCGCGCCCCGCCAAAGACACAAGCGGCATTGCTCGAAGCGATGCAAGAACAAAGAGTCACGGTACTCGGCAAATCGTTCGAACTCACGTCTCCTTTCATGGTTCTTGCAACTCAGAATCCAGTCGAACAAGAAGGCACCTATCCGTTGCCCGAAGCTCAATTGGATCGATTCATGTTCTTAGTCGAGCTGGATTATCCGAACGAAGAAGAAGAGATTCAAATCGCTCGGACCACAACCGGAGATGACTTGGTGAAACTCAACCAGTTGATGGGAGCAGAGGAAATCATCTCGCATCAGCGGTTGGTTCGACGACTGCCCGTGCCAGATCATATTTACAACTACGCAGCGCGTCTGGTTCGCAAGACTCGACCGCAAGGGAACACGGCTCCAAGTTGGCTCAAGCCGTACGTCAGTTGGGGGGCAGGTCCACGAGCCGTTCAGAATCTTATCTTGGGGGCCAAGAGTCGAGCTGCGCTTCTAGGGAGTTATATGGTTCGCATGGAAGACATCCAAGCGGTTGCAAGGCCAGTCCTTACTCACCGAATTATCACGACGTTTGCTGCTCAAGCCGAGGGTATGTCGGCCAAGCAAATCGTACAGCGTTTGGTTGAGGAAATGGAATAAGGCAGACGTTTAACATATGCTTCCAATCGCACGTTCGTTTCTTGATCCGAAAGTTCTCTCGCGTCTAGCTGCCGTACCGCTTTTAGCTCGGCACGCCATGCAAGGCAATATTTCTGGCCGGCATTCGTCACCGCATCGCGGATCCAGCGTCGAGTTTGCAGAGTATCGAAAATACGTGCCTGGCGACGACCTAAGACGTCTCGATTGGCGTGCCTTTGGCCGAACGGACAGGTACTACGTCAAGGAGTTTGAAGCCGATACAAATTTACGCTGTTGTGTAGTCGTCGACACGAGTGGCTCGATGGCTTATGCGTCCAAAGGGCAGACGACCAAGATTGAATACGCGAGGCAAATTGCCGCTTCGATGGCCTACTTAGCGGCTCAGCAAGGGGACGCAGTCGGGTTGACCTGTGTTGCCGAAAAGATCGTGCAGAACATTCCGCCCCGACGCTCCGCTGCGCATCTCAAGGTGATTCTCGATACGCTTGAAAATGCCAAACCGTCGGGAGGCACTCAGTTGCCAGCGATCTTGAACGAATTAGCTGAAACGGTCAGGCAGCGAGCATTGGTGATCATTATCTCCGACTTCTTCGTTGATCCGGCGGTATTAAAGGGCTGCTTTGAGCATTTGCGATTTCGCAAGCATGATGTGGCATTATTTCATTTGCTCGATCCGCTGGAAATCGAGTTTGCGTTCCAGCGTCCGGTTCGGTTTACGGATATGGAGGGCGGGCAGCCATTGTTTGTCGAGCCCG
>JAYVBW010000322.1:0-1635 GCA_043750255.1 Pirellula sp. | reverse complement strand
GTCACAGTGGATGGCAAACTGGCCGCTAGACTTGATTTTGCGTGCAGTGTTGCCAAGCCAACAACTTGAAAAGATTAGACGTTCCATTAAGTGACTGTGCCTGAGCAAGGATGCACACGCTGAAACCGAACACTCAACAAGCACCGAACCGCGACTGAATGCGATTGGCGAAGCCATTTAGTTCAACGTCTGCGATCACCCAGCCGCCGTTACAACCGCAACATCAGGCAAGCCAGCGACCGGCGGCTTGGGTGCATCGCATTGTTCTGCTCTGGTTCCCGGGTCGACGATGCGTGATGCGACCGACGCCCGAAGCTCATTGTACTTCGCGGCGAGTTTGCGAACATCGTGTCCAGCATCAGCAGACATTGACATGCGAACTCGGCGTACTTCGCTATAGCTATCCATGGTTTGTGTCTTCGTTGAGAAGTTCTAGCGGGGTGACCAAGGCAGGATTGCCAATCCCAAGTATACCATTGATGCGGCGGATGTGTCCAAACTTATTCCCATTGGCAATGTGTTGGCAATTCCACGTCACAAGAAAATCGCACCGATGAAAGGAAGCAACGGCCAAATGGAACGCGTCACCACCAGGATCATTCGGCATCACGTGATTTGCAATGTATGCCTCCACGACCTCAATAACCGCATCGTTTACATCCAGTAGCGGAAATCGTGACGCCAACTGCAACATGTCAGCCTTGTTTGGGAATTCGCCTGCATTTAGTTCGGATTCAACAGCGAGGCTCGCAACGAGCTCATTGGACGATTGCAAAGCGGAATCCAGCCAACGTCGCGTCCAGTTTTGTCTCGCTACCATCTCGGGTTGAGGTCTCGCGTTGTAGTAGAAGCTAATGACAGTGGTTTCGATGTAAATACGTGCCATAACAAGAAGGCCTTGGTTCCGTTGGCAGAACGACACCGTTAAGATCGCACCGAGTAAAGTTTAGAGAGTCGATAATAATTCTACGGCTCTCGTTGTTGCAAAGCAACCATAGGCCATTCTAGGGAGGTACTGATTTACTGCTATACCCACCTCGATTTGGCTGCCGCGCAGCGGTAACGAACAAGCGGCTGATCGAGTAGACAAATCCGCGGTAGAGTTCGGGGACACTAGAGTTCGAGAGTTCGGGAGAGTTCGGGGACACAGGACGAGAGTTCGGGGACACAGCACTTTGACGTTGGAGGCTGCGTAGGAGAAGCAATCGGCTGTTGAAGGGTTGTTTCTGCGCTGCACGACAATATTTGTTTCGAAAGTGCTGTGTCCCCATTGGTTGCTGCAATCGAGGCCTCCGCACTGGTCACAATGGCAGGGCATAAATGCGATGATGCACGACCCTAGTGCGTTATCGACTTGGCCACGGTGATATGGAATGAAGTAAGCAACGTCAACGTGTCTGACAACGCAACAACCCTCATCCCGCCTTCGGCACCCTTCTCCCAAGCTTGGGAGAAGGGCTGGGGATGAGGGTTGGTTCGTCCCTGCGTATTGAAGTGGCAGATATCGCTCCATCGCAACAAAACGCGCCGACCAACCGAAAGAATCCATGTAAGTCCTGGGTTTGGGGCGGGGGCCTTTCGAATAAAATCTGGCGACCCTTACCCGAGATGCTGACACGCGAATGTCAGTCTCAA
>JAYVBW010000321.1:0-2114 GCA_043750255.1 Pirellula sp. | reverse complement strand
TTCAGTCGAGGTTCCTTTGCGAGTGCGGTTGATGATCGATTTAATGCACCTCGCGTTGCAAACAGACTCGACACGCTTTATTACATTTGCGTTGAATGGTCTCAACGCGGTACCAGTGATTGCAGGTGTCACGCAGGATTGGCACAACCTCTCTCACCATGGCCAGGACCCCGTCAAACTGGCTGAACTTTGCGTTATCGAAGTCCAGCAGATGCAGCTCTTTGGAGAGTTGCTCAGAAAGCTCAAAGGTAGCCACGAGGAAGGAAGTACATTGCTTGACCGAACGATCGTGCTTTTCGGAAGTAACCTAAAGGTAACGCCAACAGCCACGACAACCAGAACCTTCCGATCATCGTCGCGGGTGGCGGCTTTCAACACGGTCAACACCTCGCCTTTGACCCAAAGAAAAACCCACCTCTTTACAATCTCTACGTGCAGTTCCTCCGCCGTTTGGGTGCAGACGCGAATGCCTTCGGCTCGAGCACAGGAATCCTTCCGGGCTTTGAGTTAGCTTTGCAATGAATGATAGTGGTCAACGATTTCCTTGGTTAACTGGAGTTTAGTGTTCCAATGTTCTTGCTTCATGTAGCGGCGTTTTGGGCTGAAATCCAATCTGACAGGCCTTGCCCAGAACGAGCCAAGAACGTAGAACAATGATTGCTGCACCTATAGCTCAATTGGATAGAGCATCGGTCTACGGAACCGAAGGTTTCTGGTTCGAACCCAGATAGGTGTACTAGCTTAAAGATAATCAGAGAAACGACTTACGTCGATTCGGCTAAAATCTTAACACAAGGCCAACGTCCAAAAACGACCCACTAATCGACCCACTAATGTTTTTTTGTGCGGCGAATTTGCGTCTCAGTGGAAGAAATTTTTGGTCGACGCTGTTTGTTTTGAAATCGCGATTTGATCGATTTCAAATCGTTTCTTCCGTTGCCGCGAACATTCCCTCTTTATTCACTTGCATAGTTTGAATGTCGAAAACCAATGTGCTGTTAACAAGGAAGTCCTTGCGCAGCTGATGGTGCGGCAAGCAAGGGTTCAAATCCAATAGTCGAGGACGCATCGATTCTTCGGCGCGAAGAGGAAAACTTGTCTCCAATTAGCACCGGTTTGGGTGACCGGAGCGATTTATTCCGCGGCAAGACGATTCGCGGCATGGATCCGTTGGTTGTCAGATTCTAACCGACTCACATACCGACAAATAAAATTCGCGACCTCGGCTCTGCGATTACCGACATCCTTTTTAGAATGTGAACGTGTATGGCGGAGATCACCTGTGGGGGCGGCGATCAACCTTATAATTGACGCCGAAATTAACGATTGATCAAAAATTTACTGCTTCCCAGCGTTCAAAGTTCTTCGCGGCGTAGGCCAATTCTTCGGATCGGCCGTGACGTCGATCGTTCCAAGATCTAGCTGCTCGCCAGGCGATAAGTCCCTATCACGGAGGAAAAGTACGTGATATTTGTTCGCCACAATTTGGATCGCATAGCCCTTTGCAGCAGGCAGAGATAGCTCGAATGATCCGTCTTGGTTCAGCTTGGCCGCGTTAGGATTCGGAAGATATGTTTTGAATCGCGATGGAAAAAAGGTCGTTGAATCCACAAAAATTCCGTAACGTTGTTTTGGCAAAATCGTCGACGATCGTTCGAAAAATCCAATCCCAGCATCTGGAAATCCGGAGAGTACTTCTTTCTTCTCGTTTACTAATCGACCTTTCACTGTCGCGTTGTGTCGCAGGACGATCGTTGTCGAAGTATTGCCGCCAAACCGAGCTAGCTCCTCGGGAGCAACGATTGCCCCAATCTTTCGTTCGGCATGTTGAATAATGAGATGTCGATCGCGTTCTTCGCCTTCGCCGAGATGGAACTCCACGTTCGAGTTCGGGTATGTTTTTCCGCCCGAACGACCACCATGGGAGGCAACATAAACCTGAGTGTAGCTTTTTGGAAGATTCCCTTCGACGAAGCAATCCGTTACTTCGCGGCCTTCTTCGTCGACGAAGTGAAGATTCGTTGTCTCGAGCGGGATCAACTTCGGTAACACTTGATAGGGTTTCTCGATTACGGGAATATTGAGTTCGACAATGGCGTGCCCAGGCTGTGGGA
>JAYVBW010000320.1:0-2505 GCA_043750255.1 Pirellula sp. | reverse complement strand
GCAATCCTACCAGGGAATTGCGCGCTTGGTGGTGTGGTCAAATCGACAACCGCCCAATCTGGTAGCTTGGGGATTTGTCTAGCGTTGTTGAGGTAGTCGTACTCACGATAAGTGAACCCGCTATTGAGGACGATGTACCGTTGCGGATTCAACGGATTGGGGTAAATCAATACCGGTGCGTGGCTAGCTGCATCAAATTTCCGTGCTCCAACAACAACATTCTCGCGACTCCACTGAATCGGAAGCTGATCGGCTATCTTCGCAAGTGTTGGATTGCTTTGCGGATCGCCCCAGAGGATTAAATTGAAGTTCTCGATATCTTCGGGCTTAAGTTCCTCCGAGGTTTTTACTATCGCATCCCCTCGCATCTGCCGATGCCACTCGCGAACGGCGCGATTGAATTCGGCATCGACCCACTGATCTACTTTGGGATGGCGCCCAGCAGCGGTCGGCTTTACAAATAGAAACGGGCCCATAAACGCGTCGTCAATGGGGCCCTGCAATCCATGCTTTTTGCAGAGTTCTGTGGACAGCGGCTCAATCGGTGAAACTTGTTCCCATTTGTTTCCGATATTCCGAAGTCGAACTCCCCACGACATGTCGGATCGCCGTGCGACACGAATGTGTTGGTCGCCGATTGAAATGTCGATCCATGCTACTTGCAAAGGAACATGGTTGGCATCGAAACTCAGACTTAGGTCGGTCACATTGTCGACGAGAATTGCAATACCACCTTCGTTTGTGGTCGGATGGGGGCTATCCCACGTAGCGTAAACGGTCGCAGGCGTCCAGTGTTCCTTCAACGCATTGATCGTGACCCAGTGAGCTTTGTTGTACTTGAGCGTGGTCGTGGTAAAAGAAACCTGTTTCAGCGGCTCAGAGGATCGCATTGCGTCGAGCGTTGCCAATCGCTTCTCGATCTCAACGCGCGCCGCCGGATCGATTTTATGTGCGGTCTTGGGGGCTATGATATGCGTTAGCTCGAATCGCTCGTTCTCGGGCAGGTTCCAACATGCCTCTGCCATGACATCTGCTGCCTGCTTTTGTTTGTCAATTTCGCCACTATAAGCGATCGTCGGCAGCATTCGCAGGTTGCGAGCCCATACCGGACAGTCGTACATTTGCCACAGTTTTTGCTCGTACCAAGTTGGCTTAAGCTCCTCGGATTGAAAGACTTTTAAGAACTGTGGCGTTTCCGAAAAACCGGCTCCGGGATTGGCCGCAAACCACTTATCTGGATAATGAACAGCTAGATGCCAGGCCGCCGCGCCACCCATCGAGAAGCCTCGAATGGCGATGCGTTTGGGATCGAGCTGATATTCCTTCATGGCGTGCTCAAGCACTTCCAATGTGTCGACTTCTCCGGCCAATTTATTCGCATTGCAATACCTCCCAAAGGGATGGATCATCATGACACCTGGCTCGGGAATCGGGTCGGGGCTGGTCATGCGAGCAGCGATGAATTGCAACTCCAAGCCTTTTTCACTTCGGCCCCGACACCAGATATCGGCACGCGTTTTACGAGGATTACTATATCCGACGATACCATAAGGCTGCACGGTGCCGTCGAGTTTCGAACGGTAGCCTCGTACCGTTGGGAGCAATCCACTATTTGGAGATGCCCATGGCGTTTTCTCGCTTTTCAGTTCCGAAGCCCTTTTAAATCCTTCTTCAAGAACTAGCTTTGCGCGTTCTGTATCCTTCGGTTCAAAGAAGCCGTCTTCGTTTAATGCCAATTCCACCGCTCGTGCAAACACTTCGACGTCTGGAAGACAGCGTTGGACTATCGCGCTCTTGGACTTTCGTAGTTCGCCGATTTGTTGGTTAAGTGATTGAAGTTCTTTTTGTAAACTGGATCGCACTTCGGAATCAATGACGATCCCAGGCGGCGGAACTGGTCGAACCGACGCCGCTTGATTGTCGGTTGGACCGTCCGCCAAAATGGTCGATGTCGTCAATGCCAGTAGGACGGCAAAACGGATTCGAAAAGAAGTCATGAAGCGGTGCCTGTCTTGAGGGGGAGGATTTCAAATGTGGGTCAGCGGCTCCGTCCGCTGACGAGTATGCCACCTGCGGAGTGAGTCGCAGGGCCACCGTTCAGCAATATTCTAATCTAAGTTTATGACCAGACGACAGCTACAAGTTGCTTCCAAAACGGCTATAGATTTAACCAGAAAGTGTTTGAAGTTACCCTCATCGCTCTATCGTTTCACGTAGAAATGCAGCAACCGCCGTAAATCCGTGCGTTAAATTGCGATTGGCAAGCGGGGCAAATTCACCTGCGGCGAAAATCCCTGCAAGCGGAAGCCCTGGAAATGTCTTATCGATAGCGAGCGCGTCATGATTGGGTTGTGAAAACATGCGATGGCCCCGCCCATTGCAACTGAATAGAAGTCCAGCTTTGTTGTCGATACCACCCTTGTTCACTCGACTCAAAAGGTTCGTCAAATCTGCGTCCGCTCCTTGAGCATCTCGGACGTGAAATCGTATCGTTTGACCAACCTG
>JAYVBW010000319.1:0-1716 GCA_043750255.1 Pirellula sp. | reverse complement strand
TCTTCTGATTGGACATGAATTGTGCGTTGCGGGAATGGATGCTGGATGCCAAGTTCACTAAACCGGTTTTTGATCCGCTTTAACCATTCCTGCTTTATTGCACCATGCTTGTTCGGAAGTGTTTTGACGGACATTTTGAGGGTTACCGCTGACTCACCAAGACTTTCAATTGCAGGACTGGACGGTGGTTCCAATAGTAAACTCCCAAAGACCGCGTCCTTATGAAGCTCTTGCGAAATGACGTTGAGTATCTCGCTGACTCGATCCAGACTTTCGTGATAACCGATCGCTATTTCACAGACCGCTCTGGACCAGCCATGGGTCTCGTTGCTCACACTGTTGATGGTGCCATTGGGTATAAAATGCACCACTCCATTAGAGTCTCGCAATACGGTCATTCTCAAGGTGATACGTTCGACCTGGCCGCTAACGCCACCGACACGCACAAAGTCATTGAGCATGTACTGGTTTTCGAGCAGCATAACGAAACCATAGAAATAGTCTTTGATCAAGTTCTGAGCACCAAAGGCGACCGCCAAACCGATAACGGCAACTCCTCCCATCAGAACGGTTATGTTGGCGCCAACTTCTTCCAACAGCATCATCACCCCTGCAATGAATATGCCAACAGTCGAAGCATTTTGAAAAACGCCTACAAGTGTTTTGGCCCGATTCTCTTTCTCCATTTTCGAACCTCGTCCAGAACCCGTCGTTACAAGCCGAACCGATCGCAATGCAAAGAAAGAAGCAAGTCGATTGAGAATGACCATCCCGACGACGATGGCAATGATGCGTGGGCCGTGTTCTATTAGCCACTGCAAAATATTTCGCAAAGTGAATGGATTGCGAATCGCCAATATTCGACTCTCGGCTTCATTCGCTTCTTGTCGTTTTTTATCGGCTTCGTGGAGCGAAACAATATATTCGGATTGCAGGTTGCTCTGTTCTGCTCGATGATCATTAAGACGCTCGCTGATTTCCGAAACTTCGGTACGAGCCAGAATCAGTCGGTTGCTCGCGTTACCAATGGATGACCTTAATTCGGATAGCTCAGACACATCCGCTTCTTCCGCAGCGCGTCGTGCCAGTTCTTGGGAGAGCGTCAATTGGGCTGCACTTGCAAGTTCCACCTTCTTGCGAGCGAGATCCAACTCCTTTTGCTCTTGAACCACTAGTTTTTGGATGTCGGTCAAACGGGCCGCGATAGAGCGAGTCTCCTCTTGTGCTTCGTCCGCTTCCTTTTCTTTCACTTCAGCTTCTTCGACTGCTTTCGTTAATTCGGCGTTCTGCTCTTCGGAATCTGCCGACTCTTTTGACACTTCAGACGAATCCGAAGGTGGCGGTTTTGTCTCGTTAGTAGAAGTCTTGTGGTCGTCGCGTTCCTGTTGCACTTGGTCGCCTGTGATCTCCGCGAGCGCTGATTTGTCATTCTCGATTTTTCGTCGAAGCGTGCCCTTTTCGTCTCGCAACGTCTTGCGGGCTTCGATAGCCAAATCAAATCGGTCTTCTGCTAGTTTGCGTTGCCTTTGGAGCGAAGCGATCTCCTGTTCCAGGTGTTGAGTAAGGTTTGCATCGACGGATTTGCGAGCCCCTTCCAGCTTTTCATTGGTGACGTTCATCTCGTCTTTAAGCGATCGAAACTCTTTTTCAGCAAGTGCATACTCACTATTTGGATTCTCGATTTCTTGCTCTAGACTTAAGAGTTGCTTTTGATCA
>JAYVBW010000318.1:0-1944 GCA_043750255.1 Pirellula sp. | reverse complement strand
CTGCGTAATTCCTTTCAATAAATCCACTACGAGCTCATCTCGTCCCGAATTCTCTAACGTTACGAATCTGTTCTCGACCGAACCGGTCAAGATGCTTGGGATTGGCACGGAATGCAAACCCAAAGGGAGCGGTGAGTCTTTTTGAACGAGGATTCGGTATTGACCGATGACATCCTCCTGTAATTCGATAAACCATTTTACAGGAGCATCCGTTTGATCTGTCGTTGGAATGCGTTGGACATTGCGAACCATTTGAGCCAAAACGACAGCATCCTTCAGTCGTGCTGGCAATATGAATTCGAAACCGTGCACGCCCGCTTCCTTGATGTCCCATTCGATGTAGACGGTCTCCTCTAACGATCGACGAGTCACTTTGACATTACTAATCGACATCGCCGTGACCTGCGGAACTCGCGATTGAAAGCGAAGCAATCCTTTGTAGTTGCTTGCTAGGTAGCGAATTATCGCTTGGGGTGTAGTGGCGGTGGGGGTTGCGACTTGTGCCGATTGATTCGGGAGACTTGCGGTTGGACGGTTACCGACAATCTCGCAGCCTTCGATCTGTTCCGGTCGAACATCGACTCCTACATCGGTATAGATTTGAACTTCACCCTGATCCGACGTTGCATCCAACGTCCGTATCCTTGGCAGATCCACGGTGTAATCGTTTGCTTGGAGATCACTATTGCGATTTTGAGTTGCACTAAGACGAATAGGGACATTGCGACTTTGCCCGTTCAAAAACAGAATGTCAAATATCCTTGAGCCCTCTTTTGGCTCGGAAAGGGTCCATTCCATCGGCACACTCGAATGAGGTGCCTCCCATTGCCAATCCGAAGGCACTTCGATTTTGACGCGAAACAGAGATCGACTTCCGACTGAGAGGTTTACTTGCGATTGCAGCCTTGAATCGTTGCGGCTGACTCGTAGGACCGTTTCTGTTTGGCATTTCAGTTTGTCTAAAACCTCACCGACTTTGAAACTTAGTCGATACTCCGGCGAGGCATACCGATACGCTTGGAACACCTTGAGTGGAACCGGGCTGTTGGAAACGATCGGTTGCAAGTCCGTGCGCAAATCCTCACGCACAAGTCCACTCGAGTCGCCTATTTCCAGCTCCAGCAAACTGCTACGATAGATGGTGATACTGCCACGTTGCAACATCGCCTCCGGCATCAGCAACCGTGGGGCAGATGCCGTCAATTCATCCGCTGCTCCCATTCGCATAGGCCGCGATGAGACAATCGACAGCCGTTCCGATTCGACAGCCGATTTGAGCAGTGTCACCTTGATGATTTGCTTTTCCATTTGATTATCTATCGTCCAGCCCCGTATGTTCTTGCCAGTGACTCGTTCGATGACGAGATCCTTCGGCAGCTCGAATTCAAACATGTCCCGACGACCGCGTCGGAATTCAAGCTTCACGTCCCAAGCGGTATGAATTCCTTGCTCTTCGATCGCGAGCGAACAGTCCGCATCGATGCTCAGTCCCTGGTCGGCAACGCTTTCTGATACCTTCGGACGCCACTGGAGCGATAGCTTGCCGTCGGTTGAGATACCCGTTTCAATCGCTTCATTGGCTCGAGTCGTTTCTCGTTGTTCTGCATCAGACAGGCCGATTAAACGCACTTCCGTATTCGACGACGGCACACTCAGTTTCATCTTGCCAGACGGGGCCGAAGGCAACGTGGCGCTAATAATTCGCCAGCCACCTTGCCTCTGGATGGGGATTTGAAAAGTTGCTGTAAACTGGTGCGCGCGAATTCCTTTAACGAGCAGGGCCAAGCCGCTTGGACCACTGCTGACCGAGGCTGTTTGGTCATTGAGTTGGGTCGCAGTCAAAACGGCTCCTTGGAAGCCAAAAGGGACGAGGAGCCCTCGTTCGGTATGCGGTGTAATGTCGATTCGTAACTTGACGACCAGAACGTCGTCGCGATCAAGCGT
>JAYVBW010000317.1:0-2154 GCA_043750255.1 Pirellula sp. | reverse complement strand
GGAATCGGCAAGTCGAGTTGGCTGCTGAGTTTAGGATTCAAGCCAGATGGAACGCAAGATTGGTTATGGAATATCGGGAATTCTCGCTTAAACCCTTGTGTTTTTCTTTGCTTCGGCAACGATTGAGCGACCCGTTATTTTGCCCACACAACTCGAGTCATTTCCCTTGGCAGCAATCCCAACCTCTCAATCGCAAATCGGAAATACACAAGACGGCCCATTTCCAGGGCGGGAGCCCCTTACCCCACTTTGCAAAGCAACTGGACACACGCTAGCATTTCTGGCTAAGCTCGTTAGCGGATTCACAGTGCGATGGCAGGGCTCACAACCGGAAACTCGCCAACGGGTCTACTTTGCTAACCACACGAGCCACTTGGATGCCGTCGTCTTATGGTCCTGTTTGCCAAAAAACCTCAGGCTGCTAACTCGCCCGGTGGCCGCTCAAGACTATTGGGGCGGTTCGAGTCTGCGACGATTCCTTGCCAAATCGTTCAATGCAATTTTGATCGATCGAAAGCAGATCAAGGTGCATCAAAGCCCGGTTGAGTTGATGTTGCGTGAGATAGGTGACGTCTATTCGTTGATCGTCTTTCCAGAAGGCAGCCGCGCGATGGATGGCGAAATGGGAGAGTTCAAAAGCGGGCTATACTATCTGGCAAAAAAGCGCCCGGATTTGGAGCTGATCCCGGTCTACATGGACAACCTCAATCGCATCTTGCCGCGCGGCGAGTTCATGCCAGTGCCGTTGCTGAGCTCGATAACGATCGGAAGTCCGATTTTCCTCGAAGCAGGCGAATCGAAAGTCAAATTCCTTGGTAAAGCCAGTCGAGCGGTCACGGTCCTAAAAGATCGGTAAGCCCTCGCCTGTAGACGCGACGGTCTTTTTGAATCAGTTTCAGCGACTTGATCATGTTGCCCAGGACTTGCTTACGCCTTGCCATTCGTACCAGCGCGATGACGATGGGCGAATCGCAATGATCTGGCTTTTACAACGCGAAACGCTCGAAGCAAATCATTCGCGTCACTATAACGTCGACTGGGGCGCAACTCCATTGCTCGCCTAATGACAGCGATCAAATCGGGATGGGCTTTGCGACGCAAGGTCGCGTATCCGGCGGGCGCCCATTCAAAGGGCCATTCAGGCAGATGTCCTGTGAGGATCTTATAAGCAATTAGCCCGATGGCAAATACATCGGAACGAGCGCTGGGACGCCCCATCGCTTGCTCTGGTGCCATGTAGCCAACCGTCCCCGACCCCGACGCGATCATCGTCTTGACAATCGTATGCTGCGCTACTTTCGCAATTCCAAAGTCCATCAACTGCAGCCTGCCATCCGGAAGCAGAATCATGTTCTCAGGCTTGATGTCGCAATGAATGATCTTGTTGCGGTGCGCGTAAGCCACGCCATCCATCATTTGCTCAATTAATAGCAATGCGGAGTCGAAACCGATGCGATTGCGAAGTCGACAGGCGAGCGTCTTCTCCCCCAATCGACACGTGATGACGAAACGACCCTCGATAAAGCTAGCGTCTTTCAACGGCAAAATATTCGGATGATCCAGCTTGGCAACCAGGCGTGCTTCGCGATGGAAATTGTCGAGCATGCTCGCTGTCACATTGTATTGATGCGGCATCTTCAGCGCAACGCGAACGCCTTCGATCGTGTCGAGGGCTTGGTAAACGAAGGCGAAACCACCTTGAGCCAAGCGGCGTTCAATTCGGTACTTCCCAAGCCGCTGACGTGCACGCAATTGTGCCGAATCGCTTCGTGTTTTCGCCATTGCACTGAAACTCTGTGCGATCATTTGGATAGGAGTTACCGGTAACGAGAAGCGAACAAGTTGAGAAGCGATCTATCCATTTCCACGCCTGTCATGCTGCTGACTCCAGGCTTATTCTATTCATCCAATGGGAGTTTTGCGCGTATCGCCAACGGAAATACCAGAGTTGTTATCGGCAAGCCGATGAACCGATCTCCGCGTGCAAAATCGGAACAAACGGAATATTTCACGTTTTGGTCGGTGGATTCTGTTAAACCGTAGGGCCTAGTCCGATTTGCCAATGACCGTGAAACCGTGGATGGCTGGCTGAGTATTATCCGCAACACTCCTCGTTGGGCTCACTACACGCCTCCGAAACGTCAACGGAAGTGT
>JAYVBW010000316.1:0-4638 GCA_043750255.1 Pirellula sp. | reverse complement strand
GTTTGATCCGCCGAGTAACTCTCGATTTGACCGGCTTGCCACCTACGCCAGAGGAATTGGAGGCATTCGTTTCCGATGATTCAGCCAACGCGTACGATTCTGTGATTGATAGACTGTTGGGATCTCCGCAATACGGCGTGCGGTGGGGCAGACACTGGTTGGATGTAGCTAGATATGCTGACTCCAATGGATTGGATGAGAACATCGCTTTCGGCAACGCTTGGCGATATCGAGACTATGTCATCGAGTCCTTTAATTCAGACAAACCGATCGATGCGTTCATCGTCGAGCAACTCGCAGGTGATCTGATCCCCGATAGCGATCGCGAATCCAAAACCGGCACCGGTTTCTTGGTGCTCGGTGCCAAAGTGCTTGCCGAGCCCGATCGTGAGAAGTTGATTATGGACACAGTGGACGAGCAACTCGACACGATCGGCAAAGCGTTCTTGGGAATGACTTTCGGTTGCGTTCGATGCCACGATCACAAATTTGATCCGATCCTCCAAAGGGACTATTACGCACTCGCTGCAATTCTCAAGAGCACTCAGACTTTTGGTCCGACCAATACAGGTGCGATCAAGCATTGGAATGAAATTTCCTTTGCGTCCACTGCGGAAAAGGAATCTCTCAAGGGCGTCAATGCCGAGATCGCCCAGCATCAAGCGGCACACTCCAAGGCCAAGTCGGCAGCATTCACGAAACTCAGAACTCAGACGCGATCGATGGCAACGGAATATTTGATGGCTTCCATACGGATTACGCCTGAAATGTCACTTCATGAAGTTGCTGCCATTGCCGAACCTCTTGGACTGCACCCTCGCGTTTTGTTTCATTGCCGGCGCTTTCTCGCGTTCAATCCCGACCAACCACTCTTCACAAAATGGCATGAATTGGCAAGCGTCGGCGACAGTTCAGGTGTGGACGACCATTACAGAAATCTATTCCGAAGAGCCGAAGCGGCACTCGATGACGCAAAACAAAAGGATCCCAAAGTCAGCAACTTGAGCGATCCAGTTCTTGAGTCCGCGCGCATCGCACTTTACGATCTAACCGGCTTCCTCGCAGTACCTCCCAAGCCTGAGTTTGCATTTGATGAAGTAACACTACAGGAAATTCACACTCTGGCGACTAAAGCAAGGCTTGTTGAGAGTTTCGCTTTAGATGAGACCGCCGTAATGGGAGTCATCGATCATGAGGTGCTACCCGGTTTGCCCATTCATATCCGTGGCAACCATCGCAATTTGGGAAAAACTGTCCCTCGCAATTTCCCAGAGGTCATGCGAGCAGCCAATGAGTCGCCGATTCTGCCACGTAAACAAAGCGGTCGGCTTGAGCTGGCCCATTGGATCACGAGTCCAAGCCACCCATTGACGTCTCGTGTCTTTGTCAATCGTTTGTGGCGTTGGCATTTTGGCACAGGAATTGTGGCAACCACCGAGAATTTTGGAGCACTCGGTGACAGGCCTTCTCATCCAGCGTTGCTCGACTTCCTTGCCAGATCGTTCATTGAATCTGGATGGTCGACGAAGGAACTTCACAGAATGATCTTGCGTTCCAACACTTATCAGATGAGCACAAGTCACCCAAACCACGCCGATGCTACCCTTGCGGATCCAGAGAATCGATGGTTGTGGCGGTTTCCACAACAGAGAATGGATGCGGAGCAGATTCGCGATTCCCTACTCGCCATCTCAGGTAAGCTCGATATGGCGATCGGAGGGAAAAGCATTCCCCTGAGAAACCGCCAGTTTGTATTCGATCATACCTCCATCGATAATACGCGATATGAAAGTTGTAAACGAGCAGCGTTCTTGCCTGTCGTTCGCAATAATCTCTACACGCTTTTTGAACAGTTTGACTTCCCCGATCCTACAATGCCGACGGGCAGTCGCAATACGACAACCGTCGCTCCCCAAGCGTTGCTCATGATGAATTCGGATTTGGTGATGAACGCTGCCAAACAACTGGGCGCGTCAGTCATTGCCAACTCTACCGACAACACACTTCGTATTGAGAACCTCTATCGGATTGTTTTAGGACGCAAGCCGTTGTCGAGCGAAGTTTCACGCGCGATTGCCTTCCTTGAGGATGGGGTTTTAGCAAACAGCATTGGAGACGAGCAGAATCGTTGGATATTGCTCTGCCACTCGTTATTATTATGCAACGAATCGATTTTCATCAATTAGGTTATCAGGTTGAAAGCAATGTCATCGATCATCATGAACACCGTCCAACACCGCAGGTGGCTGCTAAAAAATTCCGGGTTAGGTTTCGGTTACCTCGCGTTCCGTTCGTTAATGAATGCCTCGCTTGCTGACGACGTACAACCCTCAAATAATGTACGTTCCGCCAACCCGCTCGCGGCTCGACAACCGCATTTCGCGGCACGCGCGAAACGCATTGTTTTTTTGTTCATGAAGGGAGGTCCGTCGCATGTTGACACGTTTGATCCCAAACCGTTGTTGGATCGCGATGACGGCAAGCCGCCTCCGTTTGATTTGCCGAAAGTCGTTTTCGCAGCGCAAGGAAATCTGCTCAAGTCGCCGTGGAAGTTTCGCAACTATGGACAGTCGGGATTGCCAGTGAGTGATTTGTTTCCGAATGTGGCGAAACACATTGATGATCTATGTGTTTTGCGATCGCTCCACGGTAGTAATCCGGCTCACGGCGGGGCACTGCTCAAACTGCATACAGGCAGCGATCAGTTCGTTCGGCCTAGTATGGGCGCTTGGGTAACCTATGGTCTAGGCACCGAGAATGAAAATCTGCCTGCGTTTGTGACAATTTGCCCCACGCTGGCACATGGTGGCATGAACAATTGGGGTTCCGCGTTTTTGCCTGCATACTGCCAGGGTACGCCTATCGGCAACGCGAGCTTGCCCGCTTCAAAAGCAAATGTAAAGCATATTCAAAATCCGACGATTTCAAGAGCGGACCAGCGCAAGCAACTCGATTTTCTGAACGCAATCAATCATGAGCATCTCGCAGCCAACGAAATGGACGCGATGTTGCAGGGCCGATTGCAATCGTTTGAGTTAGCGTTTCGAATGCAGTCCGCAATGCCCGAGGTTCAGAATATTGCAGATGAAACACAATCAACGATGCAACTCTACGGTATCGATGATCCGATGACCGAAAATTTTGGTCGACAGTGCTTGATGGCTCGACGGTTCCTGGAACGCGGCGTTCGCTTTGTACAGGTGACCCACAGCGATAGCGAGGTACAATGGGACCAACATAGCGATCTTTATCACGGCCACACCAAGAATGCAGCCGAAGTTGACAAACCGATTGCTGGTTTTTTGTCGGACCTTAAAGCCCGCGGCATGCTTAAGGACACTTTAGTATTGTGGGGAGGTGAGTTCGGTCGCACGCCGACCTCTCAGGGAAACGGACGCGATCACAATCCGCATGGGTTCTCGATGTGGATGGCCGGGGGAGGGGTCAAGGGCGGATTCGCTTATGGATCAACTGACGATTACGGTTACTATGCCGCCGAGAACAAAATGCACATCAACGATTTGCATGCGACGCTGTTACACATAATGGGTATTGATCACGAACGCCTCACCTATCGCTACGCAGGCCGCGATTTCAGACTAACGGACGTGGCAGGACAAGTTGCAAAAGGAATCTTGGCTTGAGTTTCCCGATAAACCTAGACACAGTAAAACGTGAAAATGCCAAGCGAATCGCCACCGATTGGAAACAGCCTTCAAAAGTATTGATTTAGCCAGCATTTTCATTGGAGAAATGGCATGTTATCCACTTTTTTGGATAGAAGACTACAATGATCGTCTCTACTTTCTGTCCCTTAAAACTAAATCACATGACAACGCATATGTTCTACTTTCGGTGGAGTCGGCCGGTTTGTGCCATTGTAATTGGATGCGCGGTTAATTCACTTTTTATCAATTCGTCGATTGCCCAAGAAACGTCAGTTAAAGTTGCGTCGACTGCCGAGGCAGGCCAAACCGAAGCGGTATTTCTAAGCAAAATACGCCAATTAACCTTCGACGGTGTTCGGGCTGGCGAGGGATATTTTAGTCGAGATGGCAAATCGATGGTCTTCCAAAGCGAACGCGACAGGGATAATCCGTTCTATCAAATCTATTGGATGGATCGAGAGACAGGCGACGTGGAGCGAGTCTCGCCAGGGTACGGCAAGACAACGTGCGCTTGCATCCACCCCGATGGCGACCGCGTGCTTTTCGCTTCAACGCAGTTCGATCCGGAATCTATTAATAAACAAAAAGCGGAGTTCGAGGAGCGAGCCTCAGGTAATCAAAAACGCTATGCCTGGGACTACGATGACCACTTTGATCTCGTCGAATGGAACCGTAACACGCATCAATATAAAAAGCTGACCGATATTCAGGGTTACGATGCCGAGGCATCTTATTCACCAGACGGACGCAGCATCGCTTTTTCGTCTAACCGACTCGCGTATCAATCCCAGTTGAGCGAGCGAGAAAAAACGCTTTTTAAAAACGACCCAGCGACCGCCCTGGATCTATACATTATGAAGAGCGATGGCACCGAGGTGAAGCGGATCACAGAATTGTTTGGATACGATGGCGGTCCATTCTTTTCACCCGATGGCAAACGACTTTGCTGGCGACGATTTTCAGAGGATGG
>JAYVBW010000315.1:0-2086 GCA_043750255.1 Pirellula sp. | reverse complement strand
CAGATCCTGATCGGTCCACAAAGTTCCATCTTCGGCACGCATATACGAGGGGCGAGCAAGAATTGGATTGCGATCCCATTCTTGTCGCCAACGGTTGTCAGTCTCCAGAATTTCAAGTTGGCAACGTTTGGAAGCTCCTTCGTCCGTAGTCCCTAGCCAGCCACTGACAAGCATTCCTTGCGAATCGACACCAACAATTCCAACATCTTTAATGGAAAAACCAAGTCCATTTTTAATTTCGACGACCGTCATGTCTCTGTCAAATTCGGCAGTTAGCTTGCTCGCAAAGTTCACCATCTCTTCCGCTTGAAACAATCCCGTTGTATTAGAGAGTACGGGGACACTCTGCATCCCAGCTCCCGCGTCATCTGCGTACCAGTAATCAATCTTTCCGATACTGCTTCTGGACCTTTTGTCCCCAGAGATCGATGATATCGGTAGAACAACACCTGTATCTTGTTCGTAGACAGCCCGATAGTTGGTAGAAAGAGATGTGTACAACGCAGTGTAGCTTGAGAGCATACCTCGCGAATAGCCATTATGCAGTTCAAGGAATCCATAGGTTGTTTGACTTCTAGAAAAACCTACGTCTAGTTGGACGCTCCTCGCAACGAAAAACGCGCCAGCCAACGCGATCACAGGAGCCGCAGCCCAGGCCAACTCGACACGTCCAAAAAGGCGAAAGAACAACCAATTTAAAGGAACCAAAACGATCAAATAGCCCAGTAATAGTTTGACTATAGTGTTGATTTTAGGGACGGTGATCCCCGAGGATTCTTGAAGGCATTGACGTGCGTTGACCAAGACCTTCGATTGCGGATTCCAAGCCCCGAGGCTCGTACGTTTCGATTTAGCGAATTCTGTAGAAGCATCGACGTAGGTCTGTTTCTGTTCCTCTTCCTTTCGCTTTCGTGCAAAAGGGAGCGTTCGCATTGTCGAGTCATCCAAGTCTCTAGCCCAAATTCGCAATCGAGTTGAATGCAGCGGATTCTGCTCGGTGCCCTCATACTCGCCAGCGAACTTCGTATCTGCCTCGATACCCGACGAAGGGTTGCGATGCGGTTTTCGAAGGATCGCGTTATGAATCAATGAGCTGTAGGATTGCCAGCGAAGAAAAGCATTGTCTGTCATTGGAAATGTCGTCATTACGACCCGACCTTGCCCTACCAATTTCTCCGCCACGAGTCCGTCCAGCGACATGCCTTCGTTATTCGGACCTAGGGTCTTTACCCACTGAGCCCCGGATGCCAATTCGCCAGATAATTTCGGAATCGGCTTGTCCGGGGCCAGCAATACTCTCTCTCCAAGAATTTGCTGGATGGACCAAGTGTTGTTCAAGGAAACTATTTCATCGTCAGAAACCAGTGAATTCGAGGTGCGCAGCAACGGCGAAAACTCTTTCATGAAGCTGGTTTCAATTCCGCCAATCGCCTCGGGACCGTTCAAAATGATCGTGCCGCCAAAATAAAGCCAGTCTTGCAACGCTTGCTGCTGGTCCGTCGTCATGATCGAGACAGAAGAGTCATTGATCACGAAATGCGAAATCGACGTCATTGCGTAAAGGCGGTTGGGAAACTGTATCGCAATCTCGTCTTCGTTCAAGTCAATAACGCGGTAGGGAGCGATCCGTTCGTCCGACATCCGTTGCTTAGATGACCAAATGATGCAGTCGAGCCCTCGCCAAAACGTATACCTCGATGGGTCCCGGCTGAGCGAAATTAAATTGTACTGGTAACCAGCCAGTACATTGCAAAGAAAATCGCCCTCTTGAACGGGTGTCCCAATTCCTCGCTGAGAATACAAAATTCTCAATGCAGACGGCGTTTTTGTAGGTTCATCACCGGTTACTGCCACCTCGGGCTGGAAGAATTTGAGTTGAATATTTTTCTCTTGTCCTACAGCCAGCGTGACATTGCGAGTGAAATCGATCGAGGATTGGCTTGGCGCAAAAGAAACCTTCTGCTTTTCGCGATTGATGACAGAAAGAGTCGCTGTTAACGATTCGTCTGAATAATTTGCTTTGAGTTTTTGATTCGCTTGATACCAATGCCCCGGCTTCAGAATACTGCCTGCAATTTCAGAAGTG